>JACMRO010000458.1 GCA_014376425.1 Rubritepida sp. | reverse complement strand
CTGGCCGCCCCACTGGCCGCCCCACTGGCCGCCTTACCCCACCCGTTGCATCACCGCAACTGGCGACATCTTCGTCAGCGCCATGTAGTCCTGCATCAACGTCCGGGTGATCTCGCCGGGCGTGAAGTGGCACTCGCCGATACAGGCGACAGGCGTCACCTCCGCCGCGGTCCCGGCCAGAAACACCTCGCTCGCCCGCGCCAGTTCCTCAACCCCGATCACCCGCTCCACAACCTGCATCTGCCGCTTGCGCGCCAATGCCATCACCGTCCGCCGGGTAATGCCATCGAGGAAGCATGTCGGCGTGGGGGTGTGGATCGCGCCGTCGGCCATCACGAAGAAGGCGTTCGCGCCCGTCGCTTCCGCCAGGTCGCCTTTGTGGTCGAGCATGAATGCGTCGTCGAAGCCGGCATCCATGGCGGCGTGCTTGCTCATCGTGCCGATCATGTAGAGCCCCGCGGCCTTGCTGGCGGTTGGTGCGGTGTCGGGTGCCGGGCGGCGCCACTTCGCCATGTCCAGCCGCACGCCCTTCATCCGCTGTTCGACGCCGAAATAGGCGCCCCATTCCCAGGTCGCGATCGCCAGATGGATCTTCGTGGCCTTGGCCCCAACCCCCATCTCCTCGGCGCCGCGCCAGGCAATGGGGCGGACATAGGCTTCGGTCAGGCCATTGGCCCGCACAACCGCGTCGCACGCAGCGTCGATCTGGTCCGCGGTCCAGCCCAGCTCGAAGCCCAGGATGCGACCACTTTCGATCAGCCTGTTGGTATGGTCGCGCAGCCGGAAGATATTACCCGCATAACAGCGTTCGCCTTCGAACACCGCACTGGCATAGTGCAGTGCGTGCGAAAGAACATGTAGCTGTGCCTCACGCCACGGCTTCATCTGGCCGTCGAGCCAGATGAAGCCGTCGCGGTCGTCGAAGGGGATCAGGGCCATGACGTGTCTCCTGGGAAAGGGTTTACGACATTATCTTGCGTTCAGTACGGCTGGTTTAGAACATCACGCGGAGAAGCGTCAACAATGCTGACCAAACATTCCAGCATGGCGGCCATGCCCGGGGCCGGGCCGGGGGCTGGCAGCAACCTGCTCTTCCTGCGCGAGTCGGAGCTTCGGTTGGCGCAGGACCTCATGTTCTTCGGCTATCGCGACTTCACGGCTGGGCCAGACCGGCTGCTGGAGGAGCTGGCGATGGGCCGCGCCCACCACCGGGTGTTGCATTTCGTCGGGCGCCGGCCTGGCATCACGGTGGGCGACCTGCTGGCGATCCTGGCCATCACCAAGCAGTCGCTGGGCCGCGTGTTGCAGCCAATGATCGAGGATGGGTACGTCACCCAGGCGGCGGGGCGCACGGATAAGCGGCAGCGCCTGCTCAGCCTCACCGATAAGGGTGCCGCGCTGGAACGCAGGCTCTACGACTGCCAGCGCGAATGGGTGATGCGGGCCTATCGCGAGGCCGGGCCCGCCGCCGTGGAGGGCTTTCGCCGCGTGATGCGGGGGCTGATGGGCGATGAGGCGCGGGCGGAACTCGAAATCCTCGAGCGTTCCGGCTCATGAGCGACCTGGCCCACCTGCTGGTCGTCGACGACGACACCCGCCTGCGCAGCCTGCTGCAGCGCTACCTGACGGAACAGGGTTTTCGGGTAACGGCGGCCGCCGATGCCGCCGAGGCGCGCGCCGCACTCAAGGTCGTCGCATTCGACCTGCTGGTGATGGATGTGATGATGCCGGGGGAAAGCGGTCTCCAACTGGTCGACAGCCTGCGCCGCGAGGGGAGGGACGTGCCGGTCCTGATGCTGACCGCGCGTGGTGACCCCGATGACCGCGTGGCCGGCTTCGAGCATGGCGCCGACGACTACCTGGCCAAGCCCTTCGACCCGCGGGAGCTGGCGCACCGCGTCCGCACCATCCTGCGCCGCGCAGCGCCGCCACCGCCCACTTCGCAGTCGGGCCCGGTGCAACTCGGCGCGCGCTGGTTCGACCCCGATCGTGCCGAACTGCGTGGCCCAGAAGGCACCACGAGGCTGACCGGGGGCGAGGCCGCGCTGCTGACCGCGCTGGCCCGCCGCCCCGGCGAGGTGCTGAGCCGCGAGGAGATCGCCGTGGCGCTGGGTACGCCGGACGCGGGCGAGCGCGCGGTTGATGTGCAGGTGACCCGGCTGCGTCGCAAGATCGAGCCTGACCCGCGTGAACCGCGTTTCCTCCACACCATCCGCCACAAAGGCTACGTGCTGCGGCCCGGCAGTTGATAAGCGAGGCCCCCCGGCTGGGGCTGCGGCGCCTGGCGCCACGCGGGCTGCTGGCGCGCAGCCTGCTGCTGATCCTCGTGCCCCTGCTGATCGTGCAGGCGGTGGCGCTGACCGCCTTCTATGGCGGCCATCTGGACGTTATTTCGCGCCGGCTCGCCGCCTCGTTGGCGGGCGAGATCGGCATGGTGGCGCAACTGCTGGAACAGGCGCCGGAGGTGCATGGCATCATCATGCGCGAAAGCACCTGGCGCCTGGGCATTGGCATCGCCATCGAGCCGGGCGCGCAACTGGGCGTGGTGCCCGCCCGGCCGCCCTGGAGCCCGCTGCTGCCGCTTGAGACCGACCTCAATGACGCGTTGACCCGCCTCGTCGCCCGCCCCTTCGATGCCGACTGGCTGAGCGATGCGCAGAACATCGTCATCCGCGTGCAGCTCGAACAGGGTGTGCTGAGCGTGGAGGCGCCGCGCAAACGGCTGTTCAGCGCGACCCTGTACTGGTTCGTCATCTGGCTGGTCGGCTCCGCACTGCTGCTGGCGACCGCGGCGGTGCTGTTCACCCGCAACCAGGTCCGGGCGATCCGAAGGCTTGCTGCGGCGGCGGAGGATTTTGGCCAGGGGCGGGACCAGACGCCGATCAAGCCCGAAGGCGCCATCGAAGTGCGCCAGGCCGCGATCGCCTTCAACCGGATGCAGGACAACATCCGCCGCTTCGTGGAGCAGCGCACCGAAATGCTGGCCGGCATCAGCCACGACATGCGCACCCCCATCACCCGTATGCGCCTCAGCCTGTCCATGCTGCCGCGCACCCCGCAGACCGAGGAGGACATCGCCGGCCTGACGCAGGACACCGAGGAGATGGAACGTCTGGTCGAGACCTACCTGTCCTTCGCCCGCGGCGAGGGGCTGGAGGCGACGCGCGAGATGGACCTCGTGCCGCTGCTGCAGGAGCTGGCGGCCAGCGCGCGGCGCAGCGGCGGGCTGGTCGAGCTGTCGGCGCCGCCCAGCCTTAGGCTTCGGCTGCGCGAGGGGGCACTGCGCCGCGCACTGGGTAACCTGTTGGACAATGCGCGGCGGCACGGCACCCGAATCGCGCTGACCGCCGAGGCGTGCGACGGCGCGGTGGAAGTCACCGTCGATGATGACGGGCCGGGCATCCCGAAAGCCGAGCGCGAGGCGGCATTCAAGCCGTTTGCCAGCGGCTCGGCCACGGGCACGGGGCTGGGCCTGGCCATCGCGCGCGACGCGGTGCGACGGCATGGCGGTGAAATTGCGCTGGAGGAGAGCCCGCTGGGTGGCCTGCGGGCGCGGGTGCGGCTGCCGGCCTGAGGCGGGAGCAGGCGCTCAGGCCCCGGGCCTGGCGCCTCAGCGGCTGCCAGGACGTCAACTGAAGAAAGCCTCGCCGGACGGCATCACCGCCAGGTAGCCCAGCTTTTCCGGGCTGAAACCAAAGGTAAAGATCATCTGGTCGCGGCCCAGGATGCCGGCGTCGAGGCCTTGTACCCAATAGTCCAGGCCACCCTGGTCCGGCTCCCGATCCAGTGCGCTGCGGTACAACTCGCGCACGAAGTCCACGGTCGACCGGCCGGCATTCCGCCCGACGAATTCCTCCGCCCGGCCGAACAGAACGGCCAGGTTGTTGAGGCCGATAAGCCCGGCATCCAGCTCGCCCAGCCAGTAGTCGAAGCCGCTGCGGTCGGGCAGCCGGTCGAGCGCAACGTCATAGATCGAGGCGACCTCCGCACCGAACTTGCGCTCCAGCCACCAGCCATGGGGTTGCGCCGCGTCGATATTGTTGAGCGTGACCTCCCAGGTCGCGAAGGCCTTTGCCACGCTGGCCCGGGGCATGCCGTTGTCCAGCGCCGCCCTCCACCCCTGCACGCCGGGCTCATACGGCACCCCGCCCTCGGTATTGCGGTACATCAGCCTGATAAACTGCTCATTGTTCAACATACCGTAGCGCTGGGTGAATTCCGCGCTGCCTAGCAGGGAGCCCAACAGGTCGTCGATGGTGAAGCTGCCGGCGTCCAATCCCGATACCACCGGGCCCACGGTCATCTTGTCGCCCAGCCGCCCCAGCACGGTCTGATAGACCGCATGCATCTGGTCGGCTGAGCCACGCTGCCGCAGGTCCAGCGTGCCGTTGAGAAACTCGATCCGGCTGACAGCGGGCAGCCAGACATGGGCGCCGTCGCGCATCACCACATCCATCAGCATGCCGCCGTAATGCTCGATCCGCTCGATCTCCCAGCTGCCACGGAGCGCCGAGACGGTGTCGCTGTTTTTCCAGGAGAAGCCCGCCTTTACCTCCCAGGGGTCGAGCACGTCGATGATCGCCTGTTCGCCAGGGCCGGCCACCACACTGATGTTCAACCGGTGGGCGGCGGATTGCAGCCCGTCCGAAACCTCGACGTTCAGCGCCCGGAACGGGCCGTCGCTGATCGAGACCGTCATGCCGGGCCTGAGGCGGAGCGTCTGACCCACGATCTCGTACTGCCAGGCGTCGGTCGGATCGATGGTGAAGGTGAAGGGGCCGGTGCTGTCCGGGTCGTTCACGGCCAGCGTGCCGATGGTCGCGCCAATGTCGCCCGGCGCCACCGTGCCGCCCGTGGCGAATGCCAGAGCGTTGGGGGGCGTATCGTCCACATCGCCTACCGCCAGGCTGTAGCTGGCCTCGCTCAAAGCTTGCGTACCATCGGCCATGAACAGCCGGAGCTGAAAGTGGATGATGGGGTTGGCACCGATGCGGGCGAAGCCCTCAAAGTCGGGCGTGGCGATGTTCCAGAGCGAGACGGTACCGGTCGATCGGTCGAACCGGCTGTCCAGATACAGGTCTGCAGTGCCAATCACATCGACCAGACTGACAAAGATGGGATTGATCGACATGGTGAGCGCACCCGCCCAGCCACCAGGCCGGGTGTTTTCGACCAGCATGGGAGGAATGGTACCATTGAAGGAAATACTGCGCATCGGCCGAGGCCCCTTTCGGGCCGGAGTTATTGCGGAAAATCCATTGCGCTCAGCTTAACATTGGTAAAAAATCATCGTTGAAGACTGATAAACTATTTAGCTTTTTGTTGACGGAGAACGATCCGAGGGTATTCTATATTAGAGAACGCTGTAACGGCAGGGCGCAACTCGTCACCCGGCCCGGCACCTTGCCCAACCGCCCCCCCCCGTGTAACCCGCCCGTTCATTCATCCCCGAGACACGACAGGTACCCGCCCATGGCGAAGATGCAGGCCAACCAGATGCGCGCCGGCATGGTCATCGAGTTCGAGGGCCAGCGCTGGACCATCCTGCGCCAGAACATCATGATCCCCGGCAAGGGCAATGCGATCATTCAGGTCGACATGCGCAACATCAAGACGGGTTCGAAGAAGGACCAGCGCTGGCGCACCGCCGACACGGTCGAGAGGCTGCAGACCGAGGACAAGGAATTCAATTTCTCTTACGTCGACGGCGAAAATCTTGTGCTGATGGACCCCGAGACCTTCGAGCAGACCACCGTCCCAAGAGAAATCCTGGGCGACCGGCTGCCCTTCCTGATCGAGAACATGACCGTGAACGTGCGGCTGATCGAAGGCGACCCGGTGTCGATGGACCTGCCCGAGACGGTGACGCTCGAGATCGTAGAAGCTGACCCGGTGGTAAAGGGGCAGACTGCATCGTCCAGCTACAAGCCCGCGCTGCTGGCGAATGGCGTGAAGACGATGGTGCCGCCGTTCATTACCGCCGGGGAGAGGATCGTCGTCCGCACCGAGGACGCCTCATATCTTGAGCGTGCGAAGGGGTGAGCGACACCCCGCCAGAGGACCTGCCCGAGGACCCGCCAGAGGGCCTGCCCCAGGACCTGTCAGAAGACCTGGCAGAGGGCCTGCCGGAGAACCTGCCAGAGGACCTGCCCGATGCACCGCCGCCCGTGGCCGGCGACAGGCCCGCAAAGCTGTCCCTGGCCAACCCGCCGCCGCCGCGGCCCGAGGAACCGCGACCAGTCCGCAAGCCCAAGGCGCCCCGCGGCACACCGGTGGAGATGGCGCCGCGCGCCGCCACCCGCGCCATCGGTGGTGCCGCGCGGCTGTCGCCGCAGCTCAACGTGGTGGTCGCCGCCGCGCGCCGTGCTGGCCGCCGCCTGCTGCGCGACTTCGGCGAGGTGGAGCAGCTGCAGGTCAGCATGAAGGGCCCAAGCGACTTCGTCAGCCAGGCCGATATCCGCGCCGAGGAGACGCTGCGCCAGGAACTCGGGGCCGCCCGCCCCGGCTTCGCCTTCCTGATGGAGGAAAGCGGGGAGCATGGCGACCCGGACTGGGAGTGGCGCTGGGTGGTCGATCCGCTGGACGGCACCACTAACTTTCTGCACGGGATCCCGCACTGGGCGATCTCGATCGGCATCGAGAAGCGCATCTCGGAGAGTGAGAGCGAGATCGTTGCCGGCGTGGTCTACAACCCGGCCTCCGACGAGCTGTTCTGGGCCGAGAAGGGTGCCGGCGCCTTTCTGAACGATAAGCGGTTGCGGGTAAGCGCCAGGCGGGAAATGCGCGAGGCGGTGTTCGCCACCGGCATCCCCTTCGGCACCATTCCGCGCAAGCCGGAATTTGTGGGCGTGCTGTCGCGCATCATGCCGCAGGTGGCGGGGGTTCGGCGCTTCGGCGCCGCGGCGCTGGACCTGGCCTGGGTGGCGGCAGGCCGCTACGAAGGCTTCTGGGAGCTTGGGCTGAACAAATGGGACATCGCCGCCGGCCTGGTGCTGGTGCGCGAGGCCGGTGGTTTCGTGACCGATCCCGCAGGCGGCGACCCGTATGCGCAGGGCATGGTGGTGGCGGGCAACACGCATCTGCATGGCAAGTTGTGCGAGGTGGTAACTGAGGGCATTGCCGCGGCCAATGCCGGCCGCGCCCATATTGGCCGAGCGCATGGCCGGCCGTTGCCGAAGGCTGGTGATCCGCCCTGGCACGAGCCCGGCCCGGGCTGATCTCAATGCGTCGTCGCGCGGTCCTGGCCTGGCTGACCGTGATGCCCGGCGCCGCCTGGGCGCAGCCAGCGCGGCCTACCCCTCCGGCCAGCCCGCCGGCCCGTCCCCCTGCTGGCCCCCCTGCCCGTTCCGCCACCCGCCCTTCCGCCCAGCCCCCTGTTGCAGCCCCCACCCGGCCGGTGGCGCCTGTCGCGCCTCCGGCCGTGCCAGCACCCGCACCGCCGCCGCCGCCCATCCCGCTGCCGGCCGGCATGCAGGCGATCCCAACCGGCGGCTGGCGCATCCTGCTCACCGCCGACGCGGATGCAGTCCCACCCGGCTTCCAGCCCGCCCTTGCCGCCATCGCGCAGCGTCTGGCCAGCACCGATGGCCGCGTCACCGTCCTGGCCCAGGCGCCGGCGCCCTCCCTGGAGCCGTCCTTTGCCCGCCGCCAGTCTCTACAGCGCGGCCTTTCGGTGAAGAATGCGCTGGTCGCCGCGGGCTTGCCGGCGACACGGATCGACATCCGGCCCCTCGGTCGCCAACCAGGCGGCACCGACGTGATCGACATCCTCCCGCCGGGTGCCCCGCGCTGACGCCAGCGCCCTTGACCCCACCGGGGCCGCTGCCCATGGTCCGCGCCGTTTCGACCTGAGGATTCCCATGCCTGCCATCACCTTGCCCGACGGTTCCATCCGCCATTTCGATGGGCCGGTCACGGGCACGGCCATAGCGGCCAGCATCGGCCCTGGCCTGGCCAAGGCGGCGCTGGTGATGGTGGTGGACGGCGCGCAGAAGGATCTTTCGGAGAGCATCGGTCACGATGCCAGCCTGCGCTTCATCACCCGCCGCGATCCTGAGGCGCTGGACATCATCCGCCACGACGCGGCGCATGTTCTGGCCGAGGCGGTGCAGGCACTCTACCCCGGCACGCAGGTCACGATCGGGCCGTCGATCGAGCATGGCTTCTATTACGATTTCGCCCGAAACGAGCCTTTTACGCCCGAGGACTTCCCGGCGATCGAGGCAAAGATGCGCGAAATCGTGGCCCGGAACCTCCCCTTCGAACGCGAGGTCTGGCCCCGCGCGCAGGCGATTGAATACTTTACAAACAGGGGTGAGGCCTACAAGGCTGAACTCATTTCCGATCTGCCGATCGATGTGCCGATCAGCATCTATCGCCAGGGCGACTGGCTCGACTTGTGCCGTGGCCCGCATGCGCCGACGACGGGGGCGGTGGGCAGCGCTTTTAAGCTAATGAAGGTGGCCGGCGCCTACTGGCGGGGCGACCATCGCAACGCGATGCTCAGCCGCATCTACGCCACCGCCTGGCGCGACCAGAAGGAACTGGACGCTCACCTGCTGATGCTGGAAGAAGCAGAGCGTCGCGACCACCGGAAGATCGGCCGCGAGATGCACCTCTTTCACATGCAGGAGGAAGCACAGGGTTCGGTCTTCTGGCATCCCGCCGGCTGGAAGCTTTACCGCACGGTGGAAGACTACATGCGGCGACGGCTGGACGCGGCCGGCTATCAGGAGATCAAGACGCCGCAGTTGGTGGACCGCCGTCTATGGGAGGAGTCGGGACATTGGGAGAAGTTCCGGGCCAGCATGTTCATCGCCACGGTCGAGGATAAGGATGAGGCGCACAGGATTCACGCGTTGAAGCCGATGAACTGCCCCTGCCACGTCCAGATCTTCAACCAGGGTATCCGCAGCTACCGGGAGCTGCCCCTGCGCATGGCCGAGTTCGGCGCCTGCCACCGCTACGAGCCCTCCGGCGCGCTGCACGGCATCATGCGGGTCCGCGCCTTCACGCAGGACGATGCGCATATCTTCTGCGAGGAGCACCAGATCGCGGACGAGACGGTGAGGTTCGTGGCGCTGCTGAGCGATATCTACCGCGACCTGGGCTTCCCCGAATTCCGGGTGAAGTTCAGTGACCGCCCGGCCACCCGCGCCGGCGACGACACCACCTGGGACCGCGCAGAGAGCGCGCTGAAGGATGCCTGCGCCATCGCCGGCGTCGAATACGAGCTGAACCCCGGCGAAGGCGCCTTCTACGGCCCGAAACTGGAATTCGTGCTGCGTGACGCCATCGGCCGCGACTGGCAGTGCGGCACGCTCCAGGTGGATTTCGTCCTGCCGGAGCGGCTCGACGCGCTCTACACCGCCGAGGATGGCACGCGTCGCCGCCCGGTAATGCTGCATCGGGCCATTTTGGGCAGCTTCGAGCGTTTCCTGGGCATACTGATCGAGCAGTATGCCGGCCGCTTCCCGCTGTGGCTGGCGCCGCGGCAGGTGGTGGTGGCGACCATCGTCGACGACGCGGCGCCTTATGCGCTGGAGGTGGTGGCGGCGCTGCGGGCAGCGGGCATCCGCGCCGAGGCCGACATCCGCAACGAGAAGATCAACCGCAAGGTGGTCGATCACATCGAGACACGGGTGCCGGTGCTGGCGGTGGTGGGCCGGCGCGAGGCGGAGGAGCGCAAGCTGGTGCTGCGGCGTCTGCCAGGACGGGAGCAGGAGACGCATACCCTGGAGGAGGCGGTGGCGGTGCTGGTGGCCGAGGCGCGGGCACCGGATCTGCGGTGAACCGCGACCGTCGCAGCCTCGCCAGCCAGGTCCCTGGCCCGCAGGTGACCAGGGCTGCATTCGCCGTCGAAACCCGGCCGGGGGCTCACCCCTTCAGCAGCTTGCGCACCGCCGGCGCCGAGGCCCGCTTCCCCTCCCCCGCATAGGCCTCGTGCTGATCCTCGATCTTCGCCGGGTCATACAGATAGTTCACCATCAGCCCGGCACTCTCGCGCATGCCTTTGGCAGAGACGTCACCCAACCAATTGATGCGTTCCACCCTCGCCCCGTTCGACAGGTGGAAATGGGTGACCGGATCGCGCGCACGTTTGGGGTTGCGGCCGCCCTCGGCCACCAGGTAGCGGGCGCAGAGCCGCACCAGCACGGGCTCCAGCGCCGCGGCAAGCCCTTGGTCCTTGGGCCAGCCACGCCGCGCCATCAGCAGGGACAGTGCGGCTGTGCCATGGGTGGCCAATGGGACCCCGGCGACCTTGCGCAGCGCCGCCGCCTCGGGCTCCGTCAGCAGTTGGTCATCGGCAGCATTCTCGCGCTCGGCCAGCCAGCGGCAGAAGCCGGGGATGGGCGACAGGGTGGCGAAGTTCTTCAAGCCGCGCAGCTCAGCGCTGAGCACGTCCACCACCCGCTTGATCAGGAAGTTGCCGAAGGCGATGCCATCCAGCCCCCGCTGGCAGTTGTTGATCGAGTAGAACACAGCCGTATCGGCCATGCCCGGATCGAGCACCGGTGCCTTCTGGTCGAGCAGCCGCTGCACGCTTTCGGCCAACCCCTGCACCAGCGCGACTTCGACGAAGATCAGCGGCTCCTCAGGCATGCGGGGGTGGAAGAAGGCATAGCAACGGCGGTCGCTGTCGAGGCGGTTCTTCAGGTCACGCCAGGTGCGGATGCGATGCACCGCCTCGTAATCCACCAGCCTTTCCAGCAGCGCTGCCGGGCTGGACCAGTCGATGCGGCGCAGCTCCAGGAAGCCCACATCGAACCAGTTGGCCAGCAGGCCCTTCATGTCGGCCTCCAGCGCGCCCAGCATACCGTCGCCCTGCGCCATGTGCAGCAGCTCGGCGCGCAGATCGACCAGAAACTTCATGCCGTCGGGGATGGTGGTGAATTGCGTCAGCAGCCGCAGCCGTGGCGGCTCCAGCGCCCGCCGCAGCTTCACCTTGGCGCCGGCACGCGCCTCGGCATCGCCTGCCGCGGTCAGCGCGTCGGCGGCACGGGCCACCGCCTCAGCGTCCGAATCGAAGGCCGCCAGTGTGCGCAGGAAGGCGCGGCGCCCCTGCGCATCGGCCGCGACATAGGCCTGTGCCAGCCCCGCGGCGCGGGCCCGGGCCGAAACCTCGCCGCCGCGCCCGGCCAGGCAGTCCCGCATCCGCGCCGCCAGGTCCGCACCCTCGGCCTCGGGCCCGGTAACCCGCTCGGCCATGTCCCGCCATAGCGTGGAGACGCGGCGCAGCGCGCGATCGAGAAGGCCTTCGTTCTGGATCGTATCGGGCATTCCTTACCCTAGCGCGGACACATGCAGAAACAAAATGCGCAGAATGGACCTGACGGGGTGCTCCGCGCCGCGCTAAACTAAGCGACCTGGAGGAGAAGCAACATGACCAACACTGCCCCGGAACGTTCTTACCTCGAGCTCTATCGCGACGACCCCGAGCGGGCCGACGCCCTGGCCTGGGGCCGCCGCGGCACGTTGCGCGGCACGGCGCTGGCCAGCATGGGTGCGGCCCTGGGTGCCACCATTCCATTCCACGCCAACATGCCCGCCGGCCTGCTGCCCGCCGCCCTGGCCCAGGCGCCCGCCGCCCAGCCTGCCGATGCGCCGGCCACATTGCGAATGGACGGCAAGGCGCCGCTGATTCTGCTGGGCGACCGTCCTCTGGTGGCCGAAACGCCCGAGACCATGCTGGATGAGGCGGTGACCAGCGCCGCGCGGATGTTCATTCGCAACAACGGCCAGGTCCCCGCGCCCTTCGGCGACGGCCTGGCCTGGCGCCTGACCGTGGATGGCGAGGTGAACACCCCCCTGAACCTGACGGTGGGCGAGCTGTCGCAGCGCTTCGAAGTGATAACCCGGCAGCTGCAGATGGAGTGCGGCGGCAATGGCCGCAGCCAGTTTGTGCCCGCCACCCGCGGCAACCAGTGGGGCCAGGGTGCCATTTCCTGCGCGTCCTGGACCGGGGTTCGGCTGCGCGATGTGCTGAATGCCGCCGGGATGAAGCCCGGCGCGGTGTGCGTGGCGGGCTTTGGCGCCGACCCGCATCTGTCGGGCGCGACCGACCGGGCTTCGATCAATCGCGCCATGCCCGTGGCCAAGGCCATGGACGAGGACACGCTGCTGGCCTGGCAAATGAATGGCGCCGCCATCCCGCACATTCACGGCGCGCCGCTGCGGCTGATCACGCCGGGCTGGCCGGGCAGCCTCAGCCCCAAATGGCTGAATCGCATCTGGGTGCGCGACCGCCCGCATGACGGCCCGGGTATGGGCGGTACCAGCTACCGCCTGCCGGTGCGCCCCATCGTGCCCGGTGCCGAAAACAACGGCGCCGATTTCGCCGACATGCTGAGCATGCCGGTGCGCAGCATCCTCAGCAGCCTGGGCCATGGCGCCCGCCTCGCCGCGGGCACGCGCGGCCTCGACCTGGCCGGTGCCGCGTGGGCCGGCGACCTCGCCGTGCAGGCCGTGCATGCCAGCGTCGATTTCGGCGCCAGCTGGCAGCCGATGAACCTGGCCACCGCCCCCAACCGCCACGCCTGGCAGCGCTGGACCGGCCGAATGGCGCTGCCGTCGGATGGTTATTACGAGGTCTGGACCCGCGCCACCGACACCCAGGGACGCATGCAGCCGCACGTCGCGGCGAACTGGAACCCGCAGGGCTACGGCGCGAATGCCATCACCCGCGCCGCGGTGCTGGTGGGCTGATGCGGTGGCTGATGTTGATGCTGTGCGTCTGGGCGGGGCCTGCCCTGGCGCAGCCCGGTGGCTCGGCGGTGGGCGAGGAACCCTCGGTGCTGCCCGATGGCGAGGGCCGCGATGAGGTGTTTTATGGCTGCACCGCCTGCCACAGCAGCGCGCTCATTCGCCGTTCCCGCATGTCGCGCACCGCGTGGGACGGGCTGATGGACTGGATGGTCGAGAAGCACGGCATGGCGCCGCTGGAGGGCGAGGACCGGCGCTTAGTGGTGGACTACCTGGCGCGGCATTTTGGTGCCGCGGCGGCGCCGGCGCGCGCACGCAGCCCTTTCCTGAACTGAGCGCCTACCCTGCCCGCTTGCGGTCTGGTCCGCCACGCCGGAACATGCCGCAACGCTGAAGGACCCCCCACCCATGCCCAGCCGCCGCGCCGCCCTCACCCTCCTCGCCACCCCAACGTTTGCCCAGGGGTGGGCACCCAGCCAGACCATCCGCGTCATCGTCCCCTTCACCCCGGGCGGCACGATGGATCCGGTGATCCGCATCGTGCAGGCCATCCTGCAGCAGGAGCTGGGCCAGCCGGTGGTGCTGGAGCACCGCCCGGGCGGTGCCACCGTCGTTGGCACGCAGGAGGTGGCGCGGGCGGCGCCCGACGGCCACACGCTGATCATGATCGCCAACAGTTTCGCGGCGAACATCACCCTGCGGCCTTCCATGCCCTACAACCCGCTGCGCGATTTCGCGCCGCTTGTGATGGCCACGGTGGTGCCGCATGTGCTGGCCATCCACCCGTCGGTCGCGGCGGATTTCGCGGGCTTCCTCGACGTCGCGCGACGGCCCGGGCCGGGCGTCTCCTTCGGCAGCTACGGCATCGGCACGTCCAACCACCTGGGCGGCGAGCAGTTCGCCCGCCTGGCCGGGCTGAACGCCACCCACGTTCCCTATAACGGCGCCCCGCAGGCCGGCACCGACCTGATGGGCAACCGCATCCAGTTCATGTTTGCCAACCTGCCGGACATGATACAGCCCGCCCAGGCCGGACAGCTGCGCGTCATCGCGGTTGCGGCCGAGGCGCGGCTGCGCGAATTCCCAGCGGTGCCGACCATGGCCGAGCTGGGCTTCCCGCTGGTGCTGTCGGACAGCTGGTTCGGCCTGATCTGCCGCGCCGATGTGCCGGCTGTCGCCCGCGCCAGGCTGGAGGCCGCGTGGATCGCCGCGCTGACCCGGCCCGAGGTGAAGGCACGGCTGGAGGCGACCGGCTTCACGGTGCTGGCGCATGGCGCCGAGCGCTTCGGTGCAGAGATCCGCCGCTACACCGAAACCTACCGGCAAGTGATCGGGAATGCGAACATCCGTGTGGAGTGACCCCGGGATCAGGGTCGCGCGCCGCGGCTTGCTGCCGCTCGCGTTGCCGGCTGCGGCACAGCAGCCGGTCACCGTCTTTGCCGCCGCAAGCCTTACGGACGCGCTGCGCGCGCTCGGCTCGCAATGGGCGGCGCGGGGCAATCCGCCGCCACGCCTGACCTTCGCAGCCACCTCCACCCTGGCACGGCAGATAGAACAAGGCGCGCCGGCCGATCTTTTCCTGTCCGCCGATGAGGCATGGGCGGATTACCTGCAGACGCGCGGCCTGCTGGCCAGCCGCAGCAGCCCGATCGGCAATGCGCTGGTGCTGGTGGCGCCCGCCTCCACGCCGGCCCTCTCGCTCACGCGTGACACTGACCTCGCGGCGCTGCTGGGGCCACAGGGCCGGCTGTCCACCGGTGACCCGGCGCATGTCCCCGCCGGCCGCTATGCCCAGGCGGCGTTGCGCTGGATGGGCCAATGGCAGGCCCTGGCACCCCGCCTGGCCCGGGCGGAGAATGTCCGCGCGGCGCTGCTGCTGGTCGAGCGTGGTGAGGCGCCACTGGGCATCGTTTACGCCACCGACGCGGCGCTCAGCCCCGGCCTGCGCGTGCTCGGCACCTTTCCGCCAGAAAGTCACCCGCCCATCACCTACCCCTTCACCCTGACCAGCCGTGCCGCCGGCGACGCCCAGGCCGCCGCCATGCTCGCCTTCCTCATCGGCGATGAGGCGGCGCTGACCTGGTGGCGTTTCGGCTTCAGCAGGCCTTGAGCCCCGATGAGTGGCAGGCGGTGCGCCTCAGCCTCGACGTCGCGGCGCGCTCCGTGCTGGTATCGCTGCTGCCGGCCATCGCCATCGCCTGGCTGCTGGCCCGCCGCCGCTTTCCCGGCCGCACCCTGCTCGATGCCCTGGTCCACCTGCCGCTGGTCGTGCCGCCCGTGGTCATCGGCTGGGGGCTGTTGATGCTGTTCGGCGTGCGCGGCCCGATCGGGGCACCGCTGCATGACTGGTTCGGGATCAGGCTGGTCTTTTCGACCTCGGGCGCCGCACTGGCGACCGCGGTGATGTCCTTCCCCCTCATCGTCCGGGCCGTGCGCCTGGGGTTCGAGCATGTCGATCCGGGGCTGGAGGCGGCGGCCCGCACCCTGGGCGCCGGGCCCGTCGATCGCTTCCTCACCATCACCCTGCCGCTCACCGCCCCCGCCATCCTGGCCGGCGCCGTCACCGCCTTCGCCGCGGGGCTGGGGGAATTCGGCGCGGTCATCACCTTCGCCTCCAACATCCCCGGCGAGACGCAGACCTTGCCGCTGGCGATCTACAGCGCGACGCAGACGCCGGGCGGCGAGGCGGCGGCGGCGCGGCTGGCCGGCATCTCCTTCAGCCTCGCCATCACCCTGCTGCTGCTGGCGGAGTGGATTGCGCGCCGTATGCACCTGGCGCTGGGCCGCTGATGCTCGACGTCGCGCTGCGGCATGGCTTCGGGCCGGACCAGTTCAGTCTTGACGTTGCATTCACCGCGCCCCACGCCGGGATCACCGTGCTGTTCGGCCCCTCGGGCTGCGGCAAGAGCACGATCCTGGCCGCCATTGCCGGCCTGCTGCGGCCGCGCCACGGCAAGGTGACGCTGGGCGGCACCACCTTGCTCGACACCGCCATGCACATCGACCTGCCGCCTGAGCGCCGGCGCCTGGGCATGGTGTTCCAGGAGGCGCGGCTGTTCCCGCATCTGCGGGTCGAAACCAATCTGCGCTATGGCGCTCGGCGCGCGCCGCCTGGCCCCGGCCCCAACCCTGACCCTGGCCCCGGCTTCGACGAGGTGGTTGCGCTGCTGGGCATCGGCCCGCTGCTGGGCCGGCGGCCGCGCAACCTCTCGGGCGGCGAGCGGCAGCGCGTGGCGCTCGGCCGCGCCCTGCTGGCCCGGCCACGGCTGCTGCTGATGGACGAGCCGCTGGCCGCGCTGGACGGCGCCCGGCGGGCTGAACTGCTGCCCTTCCTGGCCCGGCTGCGCGACGTGGCCGCCATCCCAGTCCTCTACGTCACCCACGCGCTGGATGAGGTCGATGCGCTGGCCGACCGGCTGGTGCTGCTCGATGCCGGGCGCATCCTGGCGCAGGACACGGCCGAGGCGCTGGCGCTGCGCACCGACCTGCCGCTGTCGGCCCGGCGCGATGCCGGCACGCTGATCGCCTGCCGGATCGCCGAGCACGCCTGCCGGCGCGGCCTCACCCGGCTGGAGTTCGAAGGCGGTGCGTTCTGGGTGCCGCTGCGTGCCGAGGCCGTGGGCAGCCGTGCCCGCATCCGGCTGCGCGCGCGCGACGTGGCGGGGGCGACGCAGCCGCCGCAAGGCCTGTCCACCCAGAACATCCTGCCCGCCACCGTCACCCACATCGCGGAGGCCGCCGGCGGCCAGGAGGGTTTCGGGGCCCTGGCCGTAGGCCCCACCGCGCTGCTGGCACGGCTGACGCGGGACAGCGTGGACCGCCTGGCGCTGGAGCCAGGCCAGGCGGTGTGGGCGGTGATCAAGGCCGTCACCTTCGACCATGCGCGGGCGCCCGAGACGTGAAGAATGCCGCCCGGACCGGCAGGTTTGCGACCCGTCGGCCTTGATCGGCGGCGCCATCGACGCGCCACCCATGGTCGTCGTCAGCCCGGTGGTGCCTGATGGCGCCCTGCACCGGCGCGTCGGCGCGGCACGGCCGGCTGCATTGGCGGCGTCCAGCCGCCGGCGGCTATACTGGCGGCGTCCAGCCCTGCCCTGGGATGCTGTCCAGCAGCGCGCGCGTGTAGGCGTGGGCGGGTTGGGCGAAAACCTGCGCCGTCGGCCCCGTCTCCACGATCACGCCACGCTGCATCACTGCCACCCGGTCGCAGATCTGCGCCGCTACCCGCAGGTCATGCGTGATGAACAGCATCGTCAGCCCAAAACGCGCCTTGATGTCCGCCAGCAGCGCCAGCACCTGTGCCTGCACCGACACGTCCAGCGCGCTGACCGGCTCGTCGGCGATCAGCAATTCCGGCCGCATCGCCAGCGCGCGGGCGATGCCGATCCGCTGCCGCTGTCCACCCGAAAATTCATGCGGGTAGCGGTCCATGGCCGATGGCTCCAGCTGCACCAGCGCCAGCAATTCGCGCGCGCGCTCCATGGCCTCGGCACGCGGTACGCCATGGGTTATTGGCCCTTCGGCGATGGCGTCCCCCACCAGCCGGCGCGGGTTAAGCGAGGCGTAGGGGTCCTGGAAGATCATCTGCACGCGGCTTCGATAGGGCTTCCAGGCCGCCCGGCTGAGCGGCCGCAGATCCGCCCCATCGAAGCGGATCTCCCCAGCCTCCGGCACCACCAGTTTGACGATGCAGCGCGCCAGCGTGCTCTTGCCAGAGCCACTTTCGCCCACCACCCCCAGCGTCTCGCCCCGCGCCAGGGTGAAGTTGGCATCCTGCACGGCGGGGACGGAAACGCGGCCGCCGAACCAGCCACCGCGGGTGTAGGTCTTGCGCAGGCCTGTCACCCGCAGCATTTCGGCGCCGGTCTGGGCCACTGCCTGGGTGCGCGCGCCGCGCGGCACGGCGGCGATCAGGGCGCGCGTGTAGGCGTGCTGCGGGCGGTTCAGGACATCGGCAGCCACGCCCTGCTCGACAATGCGGCCGTGGCGCATCACCGCCACCCGGTCGGCGATTTCAGCGACCACGCCGAAATCATGGGTGATGAACAGAACGCCGGTGCCGCGGCGCTGCTGGATGTCGCGGATCAGGCGCAGGATCGACATCTGGGTCGTCACATCCAGCGCGGTGGTCGGCTCGTCGGCGATCAGCAGCGCGGGCTCCAGGGCCAGGGCCATGGCGATCAACACCCGTTGCCGCTGGCCGCCCGAGAGGCGGAAGGGGTGGCTATGGGCGATCGCCGCAGGGTCGGGCAGGCGCACCGCCTCCAGCAATTCCATCACCCGGCCGCCTGGCTGTCTGCCGTGCACGCGCATCGCCTCGGCGATCTGGTCGCCCACCCGCATCAGGGGGTTGAGTGCGGTCATCGGCTCCTGAAAAATCATCGCCATGCGGTCGCCCCGCAGGCGGCGCATATCCTCGGGGCCCAGCGCGCACAGGTCCTGCCCCAGCAGTTCCATGGCGCCGGCGCGCACCGGCAGGCCCTTGGGTAGCAGGCCCATCACCGCGTTGGCGGTGATCGATTTGCCCGATCCGCTTTCGCCGACGACGCAGAGGATCTCGCCCGGATCGACGTGGAGGGAGATGTCCTCGACCGCGTGCGGCCGGTCGGCACCCGGCGGCAGGGCCACCGTCAGCCCCTCGATTCGCAACAGGCTCATCGGGTGCGGGCGAGGCGCGGGTTCAGGGCGTCCGACAGCCCCTCCCCAACCAGGTTGAGCGACAGCACGGTCAGGAAGATGGCCACGCCCGGAAACACGCTCATCCACCACGCCAGGCGAATGACGGAACGGCCGGAGCCGATCAGGAAGCCCCAGGTCATCAGATTCGGGTCGCCCAGGCCCAGGAAGGAAAGCGCGCTCTCCAGCAGGATGGCGCTGGCCACCATCAACGACGCCAGCACGATGATGGGCGAAAGCGCGTTGGGCAGGATGTCCCCCAGCACGATGGAAAGGCGGGACTTGCCCAGCACCTCAGCCGCCTGAACGAACTCCCGGCCGCGCAGGGACAGGAATTCGGCCCGCACCACGCGCGCCACCGGCGGCCAGGAAACGACGGCGATGGCGCCGACCACTGACCGGATCGTCGGCGTGAAGATCGCCACGAGCAGAATGGCGAGGACGAAGCTTGGAATCGTCTGGAAGAACTCGGTGAAACGCATCACCACATCGTCCACCCAGCCGCCAAGATAGCCCGCGATGGCGCCCAGCGTCACACCGATGGACAGGGCGACCACGGTGGAGATGGCGCCCACCAGCAGGGACACCCGCGCGCCATGCGCGATGCCAGCCGCCACGTCGCGCCCCAGGCTGTCGGTGCCGAGCAGCATGTCCATCTCGCCCGGCGGCAGGAAGGGCGCCGAGGCCATGTCCCACGGACTGCCCGGGAACAGCCAGGGTGCGGTGGCGGCCATGATGATGACGACAACCAGCACCACCAGCCCGACCACGGCGCCCTTGTTGCGGCGATAACGGCGCCAGAAATCTCTCAAGCGACTTCTACCCTGGGATCGACCAGCGCGTAGAGGAGGTCGGTGGCGAGGTTGAACAGCACGACGATGACGGAGGTGCAGAAGAACACGCCCAGTAGCACCGGGTAGTCGCGCGCCAGCAGCGCCTCGAAGGCCAACCGGCCGATGCCGGGCCAGGCGAATACCGTCTCGACCAGGATCGACCCGCCGACCAGTTGCCCGGCTTGGATGCCGGCGAAGGTGATGACCGGAAGCAGCGCGTTGCGCAGCACATGGGCGCGGGTGATGCGGCCCTCCGGCACGCCCTTGGCCCGCGCGGTCCTCACGAAATCCTGGTCCTGCACTTCCAGCATCGTGGCGCGGGTGAGGCGGGCGTAGACCGCCAGGTAGAACAGCCCCAGCGTCAGCGCCGGCAGCAGCAGGTGCTTCGCCACATCCAGCACGTGCGCAAGGCCCGTAAGCCCCAGGCCCACGCTGTTCATGCCGAAGCTCGGTAGCCATTCCAGCCAGACCGAGAACACCAGCACCAGCATCAGCCCGACCCAGAACAGCGGCGTGGCGTAGAAGGTGAGCGCGAGCACGGTGATCAGGCTGTCGGCCCAGCGCCCGACCCGCTGCGCCGCGAGCGCGCCCAGTGTGACGCCGCCGACCACCGCGAAGGCGAAGGCCGCGCCCGTCAGCAGCAACGTCGCCGGCAGCCTTTCGGCGATCAGTGCGGCCACCCCCATCTGCTGGCGATGCGAGAAACCGAGGTCCAGGCTCAGCACGCTGCGGACGTAGATCCACAGCTGCACGTGCATGGGCTGGTCGAGCCCGAACTGACGGCGCAGCTGCTCCAGGAAGAGCGGATCGGCGGCGCCTGCCTGGCCGGCCATCACGCTGGCCGGGTCGCCCGGCGCGGCGTGCACCAGGAAGAAATTGCAGACGACGATGGCCAGCACCACCAACACCGCCTTCACCAGTCGCCGCGCCAGGAATCCGGGAAGCTTGCCAAGCTCCATCAGCGGCGGCCCGCCGTGCCGGGCCGCCGGGCATCCAGGGATGGCATCAGGATGTCAGGAACACGTCATCGAAGCTGGAATGTACGCCCAGGCCCGTGGTCACGACGTTGCGCAGGCGCCGGTCGTGGATGGTCGGGAAGGACATTTCCATCAGCCAGATCTGCGCCATGTCGTCGATCAGCAGCTTGGTGACGTCGCTGAACGCTGCCTGCCGTTCCGCCGCCACGGACGCGCTGCGTGCCGCGGCGAACAGCGCATCCACCCGCGGGTTGGAATAGCCGCCGGTGTTGGTGAAGGTCACCCGCTGGATGTTGGAGGTGACGTAGCTCCGCTCCACCCCCAGCGTCGGGTCGCCGAACTGATAGAGGAAGTTGATGGTCGTATCGTATTCCCAGTTGCCCACGCGCCGCGCCCAGCTGCCGGCATCGGTGCTCTCCAGCTCCAGCGTCACGCCAACCTGCCGGAAGGCCTGGCGCAAATACTCGCCCAGGCGCGACCAGATCTCGCTGTAGGGCAGCACCAGGTGCTTGATGGTGAAGCGCACGCCCTGCGCGTTTGGACGAAGGCCGGCCGCGTCGAGGAGGGCATTGGCTGCCCGCGCGTCGAATCCGGGCAGGCGCTGGTTGCGGTCATGGAACCGCGACGACGAGGCGATCGGCCCGGTCGCCGGCCGGCCAATGCCGAACCAGAGTCGTTGCACGATGAAGTTGCGGTCCACCGCCATGCTCAGCGCCTGGCGCACGCGCGGGTCACCCAGCGGCGCCACGCGGTGGTTCAGTTCGATCCAGGCCAGCGGCGAGAAATACTCCCAGCCATTCAGCGCGACTTCCAGATTGGGCCGTGACCGCAGCGCCGGCACGTCGAAGGGCTCGATGTCGTTGGCCTGGCTGAGCTGGGCCTGGCCGGTCTCGAGTGCCAGGCGGCGCGACTGGCTGTCGGGCACCACGCGGTAGATGATGCTGTCGAGGTAGGGCTGGCCGGGCTTCCAGTAATCCTCGAAGCGGTCGAGCTTCACGAAATTGCCGCGCTGCCATTCGGCGAAGCGGAACGGGCCGGTGCCTACCGGGCGCTGCACCGCGGGCGCGGTACGGTAGTCCAGCCCGTCGAACAGGTGCTTGGGCACGATGGCCGCGGCGGAGCCATCGAACATCAACAGAAAAGGCTCGAAGGCCTGCTTCAGGGTGAAGACCACGGTGTGCGCATCGGGCGCCGCGGCATTGTCGATCAGCGCGAAGATGGCGCGGGCGCGGGGCGCCACTTCGGGGTGGAACTTCGTGATGGAGAAGATCACGTCATCGGCCGTCATCGGCCGCCCGTCGTGGAACTTCACATTCTCCTGCAGGCGGAAGGTGTAGACGCGGCCGTCGGGGCTGATGGTCCAGCTCTTCGCCAGCACCGGCAACGGCTCCAGCGTCGGCGAGAAGCTCAACAGGCCCTGGAACATCTTGGTGGCGATGACCAGGGTCGGTCCCTGGTTGTTGACGCCGATCTGCAGCACCGGTGGCTCGGGGGTCAGCATCGTGATCAGCGTGCCGCCGCGGCGCGGGGCAACGCCTTGGGCGCGCGCTTCGGCCAGCGTCGTCAGGGCGGGGGCGGCGGCCAGCATGGTGCGGCGGCGGATGGTCATGGGGGGAGATCCTCTCGTCGGTGCGCTCAGGCTGACAGAGGCGATGGCCGCTGTCATCGGGCGAAATTCAATCCAGACGCTCATCGGGCTGCGCGAAGCCGGTCGCGACTCGCGCTTTGGAATGGCAGAGTGCGCGGCATCGCCAACGGCGGCGGTGGCCTGTAGCGTTTCTCCGCCTGCTACGGAGTGCTCCATTGATTCGACTGCTGTTCCTGCTGCTGTGCGCCCTGCCCGCTTCCGCGCAGTATCCCGCCGCCCAGCGCCCCTGGGTGATCGCCCAGGCTTTCCTGGCCGACACGCTGGACCCCATCGCCGGCAATACCGGGTGGGCATTGCAGTCGCACGGCGTGGCAGAAACGCTGTTCACGGTCGGGCGGCGTGGCGAGGTCGAGCCGAACCTCGCCACAGTTGCGGTCCAGGAAGGCAGCGGATGGCGCGTCACCCTGCTGCCTGGGCTGCGGTTCTCCGACGGTTCGGTTGTGGATGCGGCCGCCGTCGCCCGCAGCTTGCTGCGCGCGTTGCGCGACAACCCGCGCGCCGCGGGGGGGCTGGGCGCCACCACCATCGAGGTGGCCGACGCCACAACCCTGCTGATCACGCCCGAACGCCGGGTGGGCGCCATCGCGCCGTTACTGGCGGAATTTCCCCTCGTTATCGCGCGCCACACCGCCGACGGGCACCATTTCACCGGCCCCTGGCGGGTGGTGGAGCTGCGCCGGGGCGACCAGCTGCGCCTGGAAGCCAACCCATTCTACCGCGACCGCCGTGCCCGCCCGCCGGTCATCATCCGCCGTGTTACCGACCCCCACGCACTGGCGATCGGGCTGGAGGCCGGCGTCTTCGACATGGCCTTCGGCCTGGCTGCGGAGAGCCTGCCGCGGCTTCGCGACCGGGGCATCGGCATAGCTTCGACACCGGTCGCCTACCAGTACATGCTGATGCTTAACCAGCGGCATCCGGCGCTGCGCGATGCGCGAGTTCGCCAGGCACTGTCGCTGGCGATCGACCGTCGTCAGCTGGTCCGGCTGCTGGGGGGCGGCCGCCCTGCCACCGGCCTATTCCCCGACTTCATGCCATGGGCGCTGGAAACGGGCCTGCCGCACGACCCGGCGCGCGCGGCCGCCCTGCT
>JACMRO010000457.1 GCA_014376425.1 Rubritepida sp. | reverse complement strand
GGCACCGCCGCGCGCGCGACGTGGAAGATACCGACACCCACCGCCATCGTACGGCGTCAGAGCTGGTCCAGCAGGCTGGTGAAGATGCCTCGTTGCTCACCAGCACTTCGATGCCGCCGACGCGGGCCAGCACAGCGGCCGTCATGGCATCCAGACTTGCCGGGTCGACCACTTCGCGATCCTGGCCGATGCCGCCGTTCATCGCTGCCGCCGCCCGGGGTGCCCTCCGTCGGTCGACCACCACCATCCTCGCCCCTTGCGCGGCGAAACTCCGGGCGAAACCCTGGGCGAAACCCCGGGTGAAAACTCGGGCGAAGCGCTGACCGATGCACCGACCGTTGCCTTGCCCGGCACCCCGACCGGCGCCCTGGCCGGCGGCTTGCCCGGCACCCTGGCCGGCGCGGGTGACGATGACGGTGCGTTCCATAACCGGCAGCTTCACGCGCGCCTCGCCGCGCTGCAAGCTGGCCTGCATGAGTGGCCCCCTCGACGGCATCCGCGTGCTCGATATGACCTCGGTGGTGGTGGGGCCGATCTGTACCCGCACCTTGGCCGACCAGGGGGCGGCGGTCATCAAGGTCGAGGCGCCAGAGGGTGACCTGTTGCGCCACATGGCCGGCATCGGGCGCAATCCGGGGATGAGCGGGAAGTTCCTCAACTTCAACCGCAACAAGCGCAGCCTGTGCGTGGATCTTCGCCAGGCGGCGGCGCGCGACGCGGTGCGCGCACTGGCCGCGCGTGCCGATGTCTTCGTCTCCAACATCCGGCCCGATTCGCTGGCCCGACTGGGGCTGGACGCGGCGGGGCTGTGCGCCGCCAATCCGCGGCTCGTCGCCTGCTCCATCCTGGGCTTTGGCCAGGGCGGACCCTATGCCGGGGCGCCGGCCTACGACACCGTCATCCAGGCGGCTGCCGGCGTTGCCGCCACCTTCGAGCGCAGCCTGGGCGAGCCACGCTACGTGCCCATGGTGATGGCCGACCACATCACCGGGCTGATCGCGGCGCAGAGCATCGGCTTCGCGCTGTATCGGCGCGAGAAGACGGGGGTGGGCGAGATGATCGAGGTGCCAATGCTGGAGAACATGGCCGGCTTCGTGCTGACCGAACACCTGGGCAGCGCCACCTTCGACCCGCCGATCGGGCCCTCGGGCGATGCGCGGCTGCTGTCGCCGGACGGCAAGCCGGTGCGGACGCGCGACGGCTACATCTCGCTTTCCGCCAACACCAACGCGCAGGCCTTCGCGTTCTTTCGCGCCATCGGCCGGTCAGAACTGTGCGACGACCCGCGCTTCGCCACCGCGGCCGCGCGGACGCACCACACGGCGGCGTATTTCGCCATCCGCGCAGAGGCTTTGCTGGCCAGGAGCTCCGCCGAATGGCTGGTGATCTTCCGTGCGGCGGATGTGCCGGCCGGCCCCTACAACAGCATCGACGGGCTGCTGGACGACCCTCACCTGCGGGCGGTGGGCTTCGTGGGGATGGAGGATCACCCGAGCGAAGGACGCATCCGCCGCACCCGGGTGGCGAACGTCTTTTCCGGCGGCATGCGTGACGACGCGCTGCCGGCGCCGCGGTTGGGCGAGCATACCCGCGCCATCCTGGCCGAGGCGGGCTGCGATGACGCGGCCATCGCGGCGATGCTGGCCAGCGGGGCGGCCGCCCAGGCACCGCCGCTGGCAGGCGCTTCGGCAGACCCGGACAGCGGACTTCACCCCCTGCCGCCCACGCCCCCATCACACTCCGCCCCGCCATCGCCGGGCCAGGCCGGGCGGCTGGCCGACCATCGCGCCACCGCCCGCGACGCGCAAGGCAAGCCCGCGCATGGTGAATGACGTGAAGCTCGGCCGCCGCGCCCTGCCCTTCCTCGCCGCCCCGGCTCTCGCCCAGCCCGGCGCCCCGGAGCGCGCCATCCGCCTCGTCATTCCCTTCACCCCCGGCGGATCGACGGACATCATCGGCCGTGTCGTGGCGCAGCGCCTGGGCGCGCTGCTCGGGCAGACGGTGGTGGTGGAAACCCGCCCGGGCGCCGGCGGCACCATCGGCAGCGACGCTGTGGCCAAGGCGCCCGCCGACGGGCACACGCTGCTGATGGGGCATATCGGCACGCTCGCGGTGAACCCTGGCCTGTATCCGCGCCTGCCCTACGACCCGCTTCACGCCTT
>JACMRO010000456.1 GCA_014376425.1 Rubritepida sp. | reverse complement strand
CGGCCATGCAGGACGCGCTGCGCGGCCAGGGCGGCGGGGCGCTGTCGGGCGTGGTGCGGGTGGTGCCGATGCAGCGCATCAATGCGGTGCTTGTGGTCTCCTCGCAGCGCTCGGCCATTGAGCAGGCGCGCCGGGTCTTCGCGTTGGTCGAGCGCTCGCGTCGGCAGACGGTGCGGAGCTGGAGCGTCTATTTTCTACAGAACAGCCGCAGCAACGACATTGCCTATGTGCTGCAGCAGGCGTTCACGCCACGGAACGTGACGTCACAGCCCACGCCTGCCGGAGCGACCGGGCCAGGTCGCACAACCCGGCAGCTCTCCGGAGGTAACCAGGGCGGCATCGGTGGCGGTACCGGCGGCGGCGGGCTGGGCGGTTCAGGCGGCACAGGCTCAGGCGGCGCAGGCTCGGGTGGCATCGGCGGCGTCAACCTCGGGTCACCGCCCGGGCTGGGCTCGGCTGCACCCGGTCAGGGTGCGGCGCTGACCACGCTGAGCGAGCAGCCGCAAGGCGGCGCCAGCGGTCAGTCGGCCAATCCGCTGCTGGGCGGGCTAGATCCGACAAGTGGCGGCGGCGACAGCAACCCCGACACCATGCGCATCGTGCCGAACCCGCAGAACAACGCCCTGCTGGTCTATGCCACGCCGCAGGAGCGTGACGCGGTCGAAGCGACACTGCGGCGGCTCGACATTCTGCCCCTCCAAGTCCGCATCGACGCGGTGATCGCGGAGGTCACGCTGAACGACAACCTGCGCTTCGGCACGCAATTCTTCTTCCGCTCCGGCGAGTTCAACAACCTGCTGACCACCGTGGCGGGCGGCGCGCTGGCCGGTGCCTTTCCGGGTTTCGTCTTCGCCGGACGGGGCCTGAATGGCGCCCCTGTGGCGATCACCGCGCTCCAGGCAGTCACCGAAGTCCGAGTGCTATCCTCGCCGCAGCTGATGGTGCTGGACAATGAGCCGGCCCGGCTGCAGGTCGGCTCCCTGGTGCCCTATCTGACGCAAAGCGCGCAAAGCACGCTCACCGCCGGTGCGCCGATCGTCAGCTCAGTCTCCTACCGCGAGACCGGTGTCATCATGGAGGTGACGCCGCGGGTCAACAGCGGTGGCCTGGTCACGCTCGACATCGCCCAGGAGGTAAGCGACGTGGACCCGACGCAGACAACGGTGGGGATTAACTCGCCCACATTCTCGCAGCGCGTCGTGCGCTCCCGCGTCGCGGTGCAGGATGGGCAGACCATTGGCCTGGCCGGGCTGATCCGCGACAACACCAGCCGCGGCAACCAGGGCATTCCTTACCTTCGCAACATTCCGCTGCTGGGCGCCCTGCTGGGCAATCAGAACAACACTCGCCAGCGCACCGAACTGCTTGTGCTGATCACGCCGCGGGTGATCCATGACCAGCGCGATGCGCGGGCGCTGACCGAGGATCTGCGCAACGGCGTGTTCAATGCCGCCCTGGTGCCGCAGCAACTGAACAGCTTGTCTCCCACCGGCCTGGCCGACCCGCAGGCGCGCATCCGCAGGCGCCTGGGGCTGGAACGTTGATTTCGGCCGACGCTCGTCGCGAGCGGGGATTTGCCCTGCTGATCGTGCTTTGGACGCTAGTCATGGCGGCACTCATCACGACCCAGATTACCGCGTCAGGACGCGGGGCCATTCAGGTCTCATCCAACCTGCTGCGCGCGGCGGAGTTGGAGGCCGCCGCCGACGGCGCGGTGCACGAGGCGATGTTCCGCATGATGGAACCGGGGCCGACCCGGTGGCGGGCGGATGGCAGCGTGCGTGCCCTGCCTGGCGGCATCGACGTAGTGCTGGAGAATCTGGCTGGTCGGATCAATCCGAACCAGGCTTCGCCGGAGCTGCTAATGTCCCTGTTCCGGCAGTTGCGAGTTGATGCGCAGCGAGCGCGAGCCCTGGCCGACGCCATCGCTGACTGGCGGGACCCAAGCGCCCAGCGTCGGCCATTCGGCGCCAAGGCGCCCGACTACCGGCAGGCTGGGCGCAGCTACGGCCCGCCCGAGGCACCGATCCAGTCCATCGGCGAGTTGAGCGCCGTCCTGGGCATGACACCTGATCTATTGTCGCGGCTCGCGCCGCACCTGACTGTATATCGCAATGGCGAACCGGAGGCTGCAGTGGCCGGGCCGGTGGTGCTCGCCGCCCTGCGAGCGTCGCTGGGTGCGCAGGAATTCGCTGCGGCCACGCAAACCGGCCCGCGGGTGGTGGCGGTGACCGCGACCGCACGAGGCCCCGGCCGCACCCGCTTCACGCGCCGCGCGGTCGTCAGCGTCGGCGAGGGCGACGGGGGTGGCGGTCACCGTATCCTGGCCTGGGGCATTGCCGAAGCAGAGGTTTTGGCCTTGCCATGAGCGTCGGTTTAACGGTTACAGATCAATTGGCCTTCCGACGCACTGCCATCGGCGCCGGCCGAACAAAGGTCATAGGTCCGGCCGCTGCGCGTCGAGGGATTGCGGTAGATCCAGGGTCGGCCCCAAGGATCCATGGGCACTCCCTCACCGCGCAGGTAAGGGCCGTTCCATCCATTCGCGCCGGTCGGCCTTGTGTTGAGCGCTTCCAGGCCCTGGCTGGTACTGGGGAAAGTACCGTTGTCGAGCTGATAAATGTCCAGTACCGAGCTCAATCGCTCGATTGTCTGCCGGGTGATGGAGACCCGGGCACCGCCCAACTGCCGCAAGGCCGCCGGCGCCACCAAGCCCACGATCATGCCAAGAATAGCAATAACCACCAGGACTTCCAGCAAACTATATCCGCTCTCCGCATGGACCGGCGGCGGCTGGGGTTCATGGGCATCACGGCGTCGCATGGTAGCAATTCCTTTCCGCGGGGACCGCTCTGATGCCGGTGCCCTATCTAGCCTGTATGGCGATGGTTGCATCGATCTACCACCTGCCCCCCAGGGTTCTACCCGCCATCCACGCCACCGAGGGGGGGCGTATCGGCAGCGTCAGCCTCAACCGAAATGGCAGTGAGGATTTGGGGGTGATGCAGGTCAACACGCTCTGGCTGCCTGCACTGGCTCGCTACACGGGGCTCAGCCAGGCTGAGGTACGAGAGCGGCTGATCCATCGCGCGTGCTTCAACATCGCCGCCGCCGGCGTCATCATGCGAACTTACCTCGATGAGTCGAATGGAGATTTGATGCGTGCCATTGGCTACTATCACTCACATACTCCAGCCTTGCACGACGCTTATCGGGTGAGGGTAATGGGCGCCGCCAGTCGCTTGTTCAGTGCGCCCACGGCGCCAGTTAGAGCCTCTCCCGGTCGCCCGTGAACCTAATGGGCGGTCCACCTGTTGCGTCTGGACCTTGTCGGATAGGAAGTGGCTGGAAACATAGTCCGGGGGGCGGCCAGTGCCGCCCCCCAGTCCACGGCATCGTTAACGGATCGCGCCG
Organism: Rubritepida sp.; assembly: GCA_014376425.1. Lineage (GTDB taxonomy): Bacteria > Pseudomonadota > Alphaproteobacteria > Acetobacterales > Acetobacteraceae > Rhodovarius. The sequence goes on along the minus strand of JACMRO010000456.1, from coordinate 8,162 downwards.
TTCATGCCGGCCGGGAAGAACAGGCCGGTCGGGGCGTTTACGCCACCATAGACAATGTTCAGGACCTGCCGCGGAGTGCGGCGGAACGTCTGGCCCTGTTCGTCGGTCGGAGCAATATTGTAGAAATTGCCTCCGGGGGTTGTCAGCGTGCGCTCATCTCCCTCGCCGGGAAGGCCCGAAGCGGAAAGCTGGGCACGCAACCCGGTAATCTTGTTGGCGGCAGCCTGACCGCCCAGGTTGCAAAGCAGCGCGCGGATGGCGCCGCCGTGATAAGCCTCGACCGCCAGCACCGATGCGGCATAGGACAGTAGTGTTCGGTTGCTAATGAGGGCCGCCGCGCCGCTGTACGCGGTGACGCCAACATCCTCAAAGACGAATGCGCCGAGGAGAAAACCGATCTCGTCTGCGAATGGGTTGAAGGTCTGACCCGGGACGATGAGGCCCGCCGCCAGGGCCAAGGCGTGGAAGGCATCCGTAAAATTGATCGCTGGCCGGGCCACGGCGGCGCCGCCAAGAACCGTGCGTATGAACTTTACATGCACCTGCTCGTCGATGGCAATCTTTTCAGCATATTGCTGGATATAGCTGCTCCGGAAGGGCACTCGTGAACCGCCCGTGACGGCACCCAGGGGGCCGACACCAGTCGTATCAGAGGCGGCCAAGCCGGCCCCGGTAGCAGCACGCAGATAGAATTCAGCCTCAAGATACTCAAGGTTCAGGGCAAAATTGAAGATGTCCACATCGGTGATGCCCTGCGCCTGGGCTGTCACTGTCGGTAATGTCAGGCCTGCAGCGGCCATGGCGCCGATGGCGGCCGCGCCAAACGCTACCCGGCCAAAGCCGCGCCGCTCGGTGTCCGCCGGCTCGTTTGAATTGGTCTGCACTGAGCTGTTTTGGTTCGATGTCATTATCGGATCCTTTTCCGTGTTTCGGGCAGCGGACGCCCCGGAATCCGAACGGCCACACCACCAATACGTGTCGAGGTATGAGTCGGATGCCTGAAGCTCAAAATTTTTTTGACCCCGTGCATCGGCTCGAACGCGTCAGGCTTTGTCCGGGCTTCCTGTTGGCTTGCCCTGAGCCGCCAGTGCCAGCAGCATCCCCAAGAGCCTGGGCGCCACATGATTCCAGCCACGTGTTTCCAGCCAGCTCTGGGCTTGCGCCTGGACCACACCGCGGAGGGCCGCGTCGGTGAGCAGCAGGCGTAGCCCGTCCGCCAGATCTTCCGCCGAGAAACCGGGCGCTCGAACCACGGCGGGCCCGGCCTCATCGAACAACGCCAGCGGCGTCACCATGACAGGAGCGCCGGCCGCGAGAAGGCCCCGGAGCGAGGCGCTCGATCCTTCCTGCGACTTTTGCGTGGGCAGCACCAGCACATCGCATTCGGCCAACAGCGCCCGTGACTCCGCGTCGGCCAGGAACTCGGTGTGCCATTCAATGGCATCCTCCAGGCCGGCGGTGGCTGCGATGGCCCGGCACCGGGCGATCTCATCGCGCGACACCGGGTGATCGTACTCGGCGTTGACCAGGCGAAGCCGAACCCCCGGCCAGATCACGCGCAGCGCCGCCATGGCCTCGATCAGCTCACCGATGCCCTTGCCCGGCAGGAAGAAGCCGTAGCAGCCAATGCGGGGCGGAGCAGCATCGCTGAAGCTCCGGATGGGCGCTGCCGGTCCAGGCGGCAGCACACCCTGTGGCACCATTGTTACATTGTCGGACAGCCCCATCCGCCGCATCCGCTCCAGATCGCCAAGGGTGTGAACGACCACGCGGGCCACGCCGGCCAGCGCGGCCAGGGCAGCCGCCCGCGCCGTCACCTTCTCCTCGACCAGCACCTGCACGTTGTGCAGCGTCACGCAGACGACGCGACCCGCGAGACCTGGCGATTGCAACAGCTGGGCAAGCGCGGTGAAGTCAAACAGGCCGGGCTGGTGCTGGACCAGCACGATGGAGGGGTCCTCCTCGCTGATGGCTGCGGCCAGGCCTGTCGTGCTCTCGGTGGTGTCGCCCAAAGTCCAAGCCGGCAGGACTCGCGGCGCCGCGTCCCGGTCGCCAGCCGCGGTCCGCCGATCCGCCATCACGGTGATGCCGGCCACCAGGTCTGATTCGGGCAGATGCTCGAGCAGGTGACGGGAGTACTCGGCCACCCCGCATCTCACCCCCCAGGTGGTGACGACGGCGATGCGATGCGGCATCGGGGGGGGCGCCAGCAGCAGGTCCAGCGCCGTCTCGCGGACCCGATCGGCGATGAGCTTGGGGCTTGTGGTTCGCGCGATGACCGCGGCCGCCCGCCGGCTGCGCGCCGCCAGGTGCTGACTGGCATCGCCGGCGCTGCGGCAGGCGGTTGCGATTTCGCGCAGCGCAGCCACAAGGTCGTCCGCATCCGGCTCCGCCCAGAGCGAGTGCGGCATTGCCAGATGGCTCTGCGAAGGCGCGTGCTTCCAGGCGACCAACCGTGCGGTGTCCTCACCGCAGAAATCCATGTGCCCACCGGCACCGGTGACGATCAGCGGCAGCCCGGCTGCCATGGCCTCGGCCGCGGCCATGTTGAAGCCCTCGCCCCTCGTAGGCAGCACCATGGCGTCCGCCTGGGCGTAGAGCTCCAGCAGTGCGGGAGCGTCCAGGTCGCGGTCGATCAGCTCGATTTCGGCCAGGTCCGGATGGGTAAGGCGAAGCGCCTTGATTTGCTCAGCCACATCATTGTGCGGGTTGGGAAACCCCTTGATCACGAGACGCACCGGGTCGTTGGCGCTGAAGGCACGGGCATAGGCCGCCAGCAGCGCATCCACGCCCTTGCGCGGGAAGCAGGAGGAAACGTGCAAGAAGGTCACGACGCCAGTTCGGCCCGCACAGCGTGCCCGGTCGACGGCCTGGAATGGCGCCAGGTCGAGCGCCTGGCCTAGCAACCGCACCGGAATGGTAAGGCCAGAGTCGACCAACGCCTTCAGCACCGCACGGGTCGGCGCCAGCACGCCCGCGAAACCTGCGTTCAGCGTGGCGATGCTGGTTGCCGGGATCAGGGATTCTTCCCAGTAGAACAGCGCCATCGACAGCGCGCCCGGCTCACGCGACACCAGTATGGGGTAGCGATTGCTGATGATGACATGCGGGCCGCTGACGAAGTGTGGCCGCTCGGCCAAGGCCCTGACCCGGTCTTCGATCTCCGCGGGAAGGCCGGTGATCGGCGCCGGGCCATCAACTTCAGTCGAAGCCAGGCGAACCTGGCCGGGGCGCACGTGGTCCAACGCTAACGCCAGGGTTCGGTTGACGGCGGACAGGCTGTAGCTGCCGCTGGCATGGCCGGCGACGGTGATCAGCATGTGCCGATCCATCATAGCGCGGTCGGCCCCGTTTGCGGGCGGCGCGGCGCCGGCCAGCGCCAGCGCCAGGGTCAGGTTGGGCAACTGGCGGTGTAGCTGAAAACGGTCCGTCGCCACGCGCTGCAGCTGCCGCAGTTCTGCCAGTGCGCCGGGATGGCTGGCGAGTTCGAGCATTCGGCCGGCCACGGCTGCAGCGCTGCGGTCCAGCAGCAGGCCGGGGGCGCCGTCCATGGTGTAGGGCACCGCCCCGCTGGCCCAGGCCAGCACAGCGACGCTGCGAGCCATCGCCTCGATTAGCGGAACCCCAAACCCCTCATGGGCGCTCAGCGACACGTAGAGATCTGCCGCGGCGTACCAGGCTTCCAACTCGGCATCAGGAATATGGCCCAGAATAAGCACGTGTTCGGCCATCCCAGCATCGGCGATAAGTTCATACATGGCCTCGAGATAGCCCGTGCCCGGCTCGAGCGACCCCACAAGCACGAGGCGCGACGACCCTGCGTAATTCTCCCGGAAGCGGGCATAAGCGGCGATCAGTTCCAGCTGGCCTTTGGACGGCGCGACCCGGCCCACGAACAGGACGGTGAAGCAGGTGGTCGGCAGTGCCGGCCGGCGCACCGCCCGGCCGCGCATTTGTTCGATGTCGAAAAGCAGGGTGCAGGTGAGTACCGGGTCGAAGCCCAGGCTGCGCAGCTCGATGGCATTGTAGTCGCTGACTGCCAGCGCCACGGCAACATGCGGGCGCCATAGCGCCAGCTGCCGGCGCCCGAGCTCGGAATAGGCCTGCATGGTGGGGTTGCCAGCCAGCAGCTCGGGTGGGGTGATGTTATGGTAGCAAAGGATCTTCGTGGCTTCGAGCGCCATGAGCCGCGGGAAGGCATCGAAGCCCATCGAATGGTGAATGATGAGCACCTGGTCGCCATGTCGCGGAATCTCGCCCAACAGACGAAGCTCGTGCTCAAGCCGCGGATCGCGGTGCTCGACGAAAATCTCGCTTTCATAGCCCATGGCGCGCAGCGTGCCCCGGGTGAGCAGCAAGGCGTTGGTGACCGCGTCGCCGACGGCCGAACCGGAATGGAATTGGTGGACCCGGCGCACCGCACGCGGTGCCCGCGGCGCATTACGCGGCAACGCCGGCATGGGCAGGATTTCGGCGTCAGGTACCTTGGGCCTGGCCCATCCGGAGATTTGGGGCGCCGGCGGTTCAACAGGCTGGGGCGCCGGCACCTCAGGCGTTTCTGCCGGACGGGGTCGGCGCAGCAGGGTGGTCAGCTGGCGGATGGGACGGGTGATGCGCCAGGAGTTGCTGTTCAGCGCCCAGCCCAGCTTGAGCTCGGCGACGGTAGCCCGCTCACGCTCCCAGGCCAGATCGCGGTCGGTGGCAATGCGGGCCTCCGTTGCCGCATGCTGCATCGAGGCCCGCGCCTCGGCTACGATCGTGGCCCTGCTGCGCAAAAGCTCGGGATAAAGGGCGGCAGATCTGGCGTCGGCAGCGGCAGCCCAAGTCTCGGCCACCGTAGCGCGCTGGCGCAGCTCCACATTCGCCGCCTCGGCTTCGTGGACGCGGCGTGCCCATTCGGTGTCGGCCGCGCGAAGAAAATCGTCGAAGACATTGGGCGGGGTACGGAAGTGCGGGCTCAGCGCGGCCAACTGTTCGACGGCGACGTAGAAGCGGTTCAAACCGTCGAACCATACGAACCGGTATCCGGCGTCGAGCAGTATCGGTTCCCAGGCCGCGTGGGTTTCTTCGGTCGACATCGGCCGGGTCGATTCGACCAGGATGATCCATGGCCTGAACGCCTGTAAATCGGCGCCTTCCAGCACCGCCCGCTCGGCGCCCTCGACATCGATCTTAAGGAAGTGGATTTGCGGTTCAGCGTGTTGGCGGCAAACCCCTGCCAGCGTATCCACCACCGTCCGGTGAACCTCGACCGCAAAACCCTGCGCCGCATAGTCCTTGGCCACATTGGGTTCAATGGTGGACAGGCCGGTGCCGGGCACGACGTGAATATCCACCTGGCCCGCCATGTCGGACAAGGCGGCCTGAATATTCGTGTCGCGCGGACGGGCGGCAACCAGGCGGAAGAAATACTCCCGTGTTGGCTCGACATTGATGCCGCGCCAGCCGCGATCGTAGAAAGCACGGGTGACTGAATCGCCGTCCGGATGCGCGGCACCCACGTCGATGTAGAAGCCGCGCTCAACACCTTTCAGCGCACGCCAGAGCAGCACATCCTCGAAATTTTGCGCGTAGGAGACAAACGTCATGCGAGATTCCCTTCGAGGGGTCAGCTTTGGCGCCGGCCGAACCAATTGGTCGACCAGGCTATCAGGGGGTCGGTGTTGCCAGGAGATCGATATGGTCCCGCCCGCGTGCCTGATATTGAGCCATGATGACATCGACTTCGCGGGCGGGGGGCAACGTCGTGCCGTCCGGCCGAATGACACCGATGTCGTATCCGCGGGCCAGTATCCAGTGCAGGTATTCCTCACCTGAGACACCTGAGATTCCAGGCATCATGTCGGGACTGAATTCACTGATAATCACCGGCCGGTCACGCGCGATGAGATCGCTGCAGCCGAGCAGCGCATTATATTCGGCACCCTCCACATCAACCTTGATGAGATTGATTCGCTGGCCGGCCGGAATCAGGTGGTCGATGGCGATGCAGGGCACAGTCCGAGCCGCGAGCAGCGCCTCCAAGTTTAATGAAGGATCGGAGGTTGTTCCGTTGGACTGCGCGACATGCAGGGCCAGCAGTCCGGTTGAGCGACCCGCCGCGACCTGCGCGATGGTGACATGTTCGTAGCCGTTCAGCCGCCGGCTCGCCTCCAGCATTCGGGCATTTTCCGGATTTGGCTCCACCGCGAGGACAAATCCGGACGGCCCGACCAAGCTTGCCGATAGCATGCTGAAATAACCGATATTGGCACCGACATCCAAAACCCCCATTCCAGGCCGCAGCAGGCGTTGGAACACCAAGGTGACATCGGGTTCGTAGTTGTTCGACTGGACGTGGCGCCCGACATCAAGGTCGTCAGGCATGACATAGATGGAAAATTCACCAATCTGTACTTGCGCCGGATTAGTCAGTGCAGGGGATTTGAGCAGACCGCGATTGGCAAATTCAAGGCTGCGCAGATAACCAGCGACCAGTCCGTCAAGCTGCTCCCCTGCGCGTCCTGCATGTCCTTCCCACTCTTCACTGTGGGGATGCCGACCAAGCAAAAGACGAAAGCAACTAAAAATGTCGTCCTGGGCGGCAATACCGGTATATGGCAATTCCTGACGCGACGGTGACGGTTACCCAAGGGTCTTTGTTCTACGGTCGCCAAACCAGGTGGTAAGCCGCGTCAACATTTGATCTCTTGCTCGTTCCATGTGAAAGGCTTCAAAGCTGGCCTGTCGAAAGGGATAAGAGGCTGAGGTCATCGGCGCAATATGGTCCGGCCAGCCGCCACGCTGCGGCAACCCTGGCCGCACTGCGGCCACTGCCTGCCCCCCGTGTTTCGCGTCCACTGGCGAATTGTACCTTGGCCCGCTCCGCCAGACCGAAGGGTTTATACCCCCAGCATGGGGGTGGCTGAACAGCACTACCCAAGAAGCCCTTCGCCCAGCCTGGGAAGCGGATGCGTCCGTCGGTGGTTTCCTCCTCAAAATCGGGGCCCACTTGTCCGAGGGGCGGCGGCTTAGTTCCTACTGGTCACCATTGTCTCCGGTCATGAACGGGTGACCGCGGCCAGGATGGCCAACACCAGAAAGGCGCCTAGCGTCATCATCAGCAGGGCACGCGCGGGCACCCAGGTCTCAGCGTCACTGGTCATCACGGTCTCCTCGGACTGTCGGGGATGCGGCCCATAATCAGGCATGCCGCCGTGCCGCCGCCACGGGCACATGCGTGGTCAGGTCCACTGCCGCGACATCGCCGATCACCACCAGCGCTGGCGCCTGCAGCGCTGCGCGTCGCGCCGCCAGGCTGCATGCGCCGAGCGTGCTTCGCAGCGTGACCTGGCCGGCCAGCGTGGCGCCGGCGATGATTGCGACCGGCGTGGCAGCGGGCCGCCCAGCCGCAATGAGCAGCACAGCCAGTTCATTCAGCCGCGAAAGCGCCATGAAGGCGGCGATGGTGCCGGGTAGCGCCGCCCAGTCCAGCATCGGCAATCCGCCGGCTTCGTCATGGGCCGTGATGAAGGTCACAGCTTGCGCCATGCCGCGCTGGGTCAGCGCGATGCCCGCTACGGCCGGCGCCGCGAGGCCGGCTGAGACACCGGGAATGACGCGCCATGGAATGCCGGCGGCCTGGCAGGCGCGGGCCTCCTCCGCGCCACGGCCGAAGATGAAGGGATCGCCGCCCTTCAGGCGCAGCACACGCTGGCCCGCGCGTGCGCCTTCCACCAGGCGCTGGTTGATGCGCGGCTGCGGCACGGGTGCGGCGCCCTTGCGCTTGCCCACCGCAATGATCTCCGCATCCGGGCGGGCATGACGCAGCACGGCGCCGCCGCTGAGGCTGTCATGCAGGATCAGGTCAGCCTGCGACAGCGCCTGGGCGGCGCGCAGTGTCAGTAGGCCCGGATCGCCGGGACCGGCGCCGACCAGCCAGACCTCGCCGGGGGGGAAGTGGTCGCGCGCCAGCAAGGACGCATAATCGAGGGCCATCGCCTAATTCCACGCCTGTGTTGCGTGATTCGTACAGGCGTGCTGAAACAATGTACAGCATCAATACGGTAAATATTATGTCCCACAGCGCAGCCGAACGAATCAAAGCGGAATCAGCCGGCCTACGCGGCACGCTGGCTGTCGAACTTAGTACGCCCGAAGCCCGGGGAGGCCTTTCAGAGGCG
>JACMRO010000455.1 GCA_014376425.1 Rubritepida sp. | reverse complement strand
GACATCGTCCGCGCCATGGCCGGTGGCGGCGAGGCCACCTTCCGGATGACCGCGGGGCAGTTGATGACGCGGGTGCTGCACACCGTCACCCCCGACAGCAGCGTGCAGGAGGGCCTGCAGCTGATGACCGACCGACGGGTGCGGCACCTGCCGGTACTGGCGCATGATGGGCGGCTCGTTGGCATGGTCTCGATCGGCGACCTGGTGAAGGCAAGGATCGCGGCGGCCGAATATGAGGCGGAAGAACTGAAGGCGTATGTCGCTACGGCCGGCTGACGGCCCTTGCCCGGCGGCGGGGATTCGCCTGGGCCTTGCGTATCCCTGCGGGGGATTTGCAGTGTTCCTCTGCATCCTGTCAGGGCAGTGGCTGCCCCGGACATGCGCATGAGCTGACGTAACGCTGGGTGGCGCGCTCGATGTCGGGCTTGCCAGCCGCAGGCAAACCGCCCGATGCTCCAGAATAATTCGTGATTCGGGAGCTTCACCCATGTCCTTTACCCGTCGCGCCGCTATTGCCGGTGCTGCCGCCGTCTCAACCGCCCAGGCCCAGACTCCGGCCCAGACTCCGGCCCAGACTCCGGCTCCGGCTCAGGCGCCGGTGCGCTGGCAATTCGCCCTGGCCTATCCGGACGGGAACTTTCACACTCGCAATGCGCGGGTCTTCTCCGACGCCATCGAGACGGCGACCGCCGGGCGCGTCTCGGTGCAGATGCATTCCAACGGCTCGCTGCTCGCCCTGCCGGCGATCAAGCGCGGCGTGCAGCAGGGCCAGGTACAGCTTGGCGAGATTCTGCTCAGCGCCTATGGCAATGAGGACCCGTTCTTCGAGATCGACGGCATCCCGCAGCTTGTTCGCAGCTTCGATGAGGCGCGGCGCCTGGCGGAACTGACGCGGCCGTTCATCGAGGCGCGCTTCGCCCGCCAGGGGCTTACGCTGCTCTACATGGTGCCCTGGCCCTTTTCGGGCTTCTACACCCAGGCGCCGATCGACACGATCGAGGCGCTGCGCGGCACCCGTTTCCGCACCTTCTCGGTCATGACCAACCGCTTCGCCACGCTGGTTGGCGCGACCCCCACCCTGGTGCAGGCGGCCGAACTGCCGCAGGCCTTCGCCACCGGCGTGGTCAACGCCATGGTCACCTCGGCCACCACCGGCGTCGACAGCAGCGCCTGGGATTACGCGCGGGTCTTCACCCCCGTGGGCTTCACCTTCACGAAGAACGCGACCTTGATGAGCCGCCGCGCTTTCGACGCGCTGACGCCCGCCGATCAGGCCACCATCCGCCGGCTGTCCACTGAGGCCGAAACCCGGGGCTGGGGCATGGCGGCCGAGGCCGCGACGGTGAACCAGAACATCCTGGCCCAGCGGGGCATGAACGTGGCCACGCCCACGCCGGCGCTGATGCAGGCGCTGGACCGCGTCAGCAACGAAATGGTCACGGAATGGCTGACCCGCGGCGGTGAGGATGGCGCCCGCGTCATCGCGCAATACCGCGCGCGGTCCTGATGGTGCTGCGGCGGGCGTTGGACGCGCTGTACTGGTTCAGCGCCGCCATCGCCGCGGCCTGCCTATTCGGCATCTTTGCCATCATGATGATCCAGGTGGCGCTGCGCGGGCTGAACCAACCGTTCCCGGGGGCGGATGACCTGACGGCCTATCTCTGCGTGGGCTCGGCGTTCTTTGCCTTGGCCTACACCTTTCGCCGTGGCGAGTTGATCCGCGTTGGGCTGTTCATCGACCGGCTGGGGCCGGCGATGCGGCGAGCATTCGAGATTTTTTCGCTCGGCCTCGCCGCCACACTGGTCGGCTACCTGGTATACTGGACTGGCAACGACGTGGCCTTCAGCTTCGAAATCGAAGACATGGCGCAGGGCAGCGTGCCCTTCCTGCTATGGATTCCCAAGCTGGCCATGCCGGTGGGCGCGGGCGTGCTGCTGATCGCCATCCTCGATGAACTGGTGACCGTGCTGCGCGGCTTCAAACCGAACTACGTGGTGGCGGCGGAAGATCGCGCGGCGCGCGGCGACTTCTCGGCGGAAGTCTGATGGATCTCGTCACCTTCTCCCTTTTGCTGCTGTTCCTGCTCTGCCTGCTGCTGGGGTCCGGGCTGTGGATCGCGTTGTCGCTGGCGGGCACGGGCTACATCGCCATGCTGATGGTAAATCCCTCGCCCGGGCTGTTCCTGGCCAGCGCCTATTGGGAGAGCACGGGATCGTGGACGCTGGCAGCATTGCCGATGTTCATCTGGATGGGCGAAATCCTGTTCCGCACCAGGCTTTCCGAGGAGCTTTTTAACGGGCTGGCGCCTTGGGTGCGCAGGATTCCCGGCCGGCTGCTGCACGTCAACATCCTGGCCTGCGGCATCTTTGGCTCTGTGTCCGGCTCCTCGGCCGCGACCTGCGCCACAGTGAGCCGCATCGCACTGCCCGAACTGAAGCGCCGCGGCTACGACGAAAGCATCTCGATCGGCAGCCTGGCCACCGCCGGCACGCTGGGCATCATGATCCCGCCCTCGATCATCATGGTGATCTATGCGGTGGCGGCCGAGGTTTCCATCGTGCGGGTGTTCATCGCCGGCTGCATTCCTGGCCTGGTCGTGATGTTGCTGTTCAGCGGCTACATCATCGTCTGGGCGCTGCTGAACCCTGCCAAGCAGCCACCCGCGGAGCCGCGGCTGAGCTTTGCCCAGAAGATGCGCGCCTCAGCCCAGCTCATCCCCTGTGGCATCCTCATCATCGCCGTTATCGGGACGATGTTCATCGGCTGGGCGACGGCGACGGAGGCCGCGGCTTTCGGCGTGCTGGGTAGCCTGATCCTGGCGCTGGTGACACGCACGCTGACCTGGCGCAGTTTTTTTGAAAGCCTGGCGGCCGCCACGCGGCTGTCCTGCATGATCCTGTTCATCCTGGCCGGCGCCGCCTTCCTCACCAAGGCGATGGCGCTGACTGGCATACCGACCGCGCTGGCACAGGCGGTGGCCGCGGCGGGTCTGGGCCCCTATTCCATCATCGCACTGCTGACGGTGGTCTACGTCATCCTGGGCATGGCGCTGGATGGCGTGTCGATGATCGTGCTGACCACGTCAGTGGTGGTGCCGATCGTCCAACAGGCGGGATTCGACCTGGTGTGGTTCGGCACCTTCATCGTGCTGCTGGTAGAGATGGCCGAGATCACGCCGCCGCTGGGCTTCAACCTGTTCGTCATGCAGACGATGACGGGCAAGGAGCAAACCGAGGTCGCCTGGGCATCGATGCCCTTCTTCCTCATGCTGGTGCTGACGGTCGTGCTGATCACGCTGTTCCCCGTCACCCTGGTTACCGGGCTGCCGGAGTGGCTTCTGGCCCGATAGAAGCTACGAGCCGAAGCCTGAGCGGATGGTGTTTTCAGGCCGTGGCGCGTTGCCGCCGGCCACGCAGGCCGTCAGCAGCATCGCCAGCAACATGACGGCCAGGCGGGCCTGACCGCCTGACCGCAACGAGATCGGTCTACGACCCGCCACTGCCCACTGGCTGGGCCGGCGCTGGCTGGCGGCCAACGGCCGACGGGCCGCTGGTCGTCTGCTCGGAACCCACCGTCGGCGCGCCCATGCGGCCACGGCCAGAAATCGGGGCGGTGGTGCTGCCGCTATAGCTGCCGGGGCTGGAGACCTCGGCATTGCTCGGGCGTGCCCGGCGCATCACGCGGCGGCGATGTGTCCGAACGGGCGCGGCTTCCTCATTCATCGTGGTGGAGGCGCTGGGCGGCACATAGGCCGGTGCCGGGGCCATCGCCATGGGGGCTGCCATCATCGGCATAGCCATGGGCGCGGGAGCCGGCTGGGTCGCGCAGCCAGCCAGCAGGGCCAAGGCCGCGGGGGCGGCTAGCATCCAGGAACGTGTCATTACTCTCTCCTATGTATTTATGAGTGAGGGCAGAACGGCGGCATTCTGTGCGGGTTGCGGACGGGACAGGGAATGGTGCGCTAGGCACCGCAAACCCCTGCCCCGGCGAGGGTGGCAGGCGCCACCCTCGCCGCGCCGGCACCCGGCACGAAAGCGCCGGGCTCGGTGGCTGGGCTACGACCCGCTATTGCCCGTGGGCTGCGCCGGGGCCGGTATGCGGCCGGCCGGGGCAGGACCGCTGGTCGTGCCTTCGGTAGCGCCAGCATTCGCGCGGTTGCCGAAGCCGGCTGCGTTTGTCTGCCCCGAAGGCCGCATGCCGCGGCGGTTGCGAGCGGCGGCTGTTGGGCTGGTCGGCGCTGGCGACAGCGCTTCCGTGTTGGTCAGCGTGCTGGTGATCGCGGCCGGGCTGTTGGGCGAGACCGGGTTGCCGGGCGCGTTGCCAACGCCGCCGCCGACATTCGCCACCGGCGAAATGTCATTGGTCGGCAGGTTGGTGGCGCAGCCTGCCACCAGCAAGGCCAGCGCCGCGGGGGCCGCCAGCATCCATGAACGGGACATTGCTCTCTCCTATGTTTATTGAGCAATGGCGAAACGACGGCGTGGCTTTAGGGTTGCAGGGAATGTGAGGGCACTATCCGGGGGCTGGCCAGTCTGCCGTCTCGAAGCGCTGGAACTCCAGCAGGTTCCCCGCCGGGTCACGCAGGAAGAAGTGGTAAATCCGGCCACCGCCCCCAGTCCGGGGTGGGTGCGCGATGGTGGCACCCGCGGCCAGCAGATGGTCATACCAGCCATCGACCTCGGGCGTGACGAAGGTAAAGCACACCCCGCCTTCGACCCGGGGGTCATCGCTGGCGCGGGGGCCGGCAGCGGTGCAGATGCCCAGAAAGGCGCGGCCGGCCGCTACCTCGTAGATGCGCACCGCGCCCTGGTCCTGCACCAGGCGCAGCTGCAAAAGACCTTCGTAGAACGCCCAGCAGGCGGCCGCGTCCCGCGCGTAGAGGAAGGTGACCTGCTGCTCCAGGAGGGGATGTGGCGGCATTGGGGCGGCTCGCTTGCGGTGAGGTGTGCACGGATGCTTGAGGTTGAGCTTACGGTGAATCATCAACTCGTCGGAGCGAACATCTTGCGATCCCCCATTGCGTTGAACGAGCCGGCTTGGTTGCGCGAGTTCAAAGCTTTCATCATGCGCGGCAACGTGATCGACCTTGCCGTCGGCATCGTCATCGGCGCCGCCTTCACCACCATCGTCACCTCGGCGGTCGAGGACCTGTTGAACCCGATCCTGGGGCTGCTGCTGGGTGGAATCGACTTTTCCAACCTGTTCGTCGTGCTGGCGGGCGAGCGGCGGCCCAGCCTGGAGGCGACGCGGGAGGGTGGCGCCGCCGTGCTGGCGCTGGGCAAGTTCATCAACGCCATCATCAAGTTCGTGATCGTGGGCTTCGCGGTGTTCTGGATGGTGAAGCTGCTGTCCCGCTTCAAGGCGAAGGAGGAGGCCAAGCCGGTGGTGCCGACCACCAGCGAAGTGCTGCTGGCCGAGATCCGCGACGAGCTCAGGCGCCACCCGGCAGGCTGAGCTTTCCCGCACCCACCAGCGCCGCCACCCGCGCAGCCAGCGCGCCGGCGGCACCGGCGTCCAGCCCCAGCATGCGGGCGAGGCCGGCAGCCAGCTCGGCTTCCGTCACCGCCGGCGCGGCCGCCTGCAGCGCGAGGGCGGCGGCCTCGATCTCGGCCGGGGGCAGCATGGCGGGGCGGCGCAGATGTGCCGCGGCGGTACGGCGGTCGCGCGGCACCGGCGCCGGGCTGTCCTCGGCACGCAGGAAGTCGCCTTCCGCGATGAGCCCGTGCAGGCGGCGTGCCAGCTCGATACCCTGGACCACTGTCGCACGCTCGGCGGTGGTGAGTGGACCCAGCAGGATGGCGGCACGCTCGACCACCGCCTGGATGTGCACCGGTGCCTCGATGCGCACGATCCCGGCCAGCGCGGTGGCCAGACTGCCGGGCGTGACGAGGATGGCACGGTCGCGCAGGGCCGTGACGTCGGCCTCAATATAGGGCGAGGCCAGCCCGGCATCGGCGGGCGCGGCGGCCGGCGTGGTGGCCTCGGGCGGGGCGCCCAACGCCTGGCGCAGCCGCGCCTGGGCCGCGGCGGGGCGGTTCAACCAGTCCAGGCTCCAGCTGCGGGTCAGCTTCCAGCCCATGCCGGAAAGCGCGCCCTGCCGGCCGCGGTCGCGGTCACGCGCGCAGCGCAGCGCCGCCCAGTCGGCGCCGTCGGTCTCGATGCCAAGCTCGAAGCCCTCCGGCCCCGCGGCGGCGACGTCCAGGAACAGGCCGGACAGGCCAACATGCTTCACCGGGCGCTTGCCGGCCGCTTCCACGACCTGCGCGATGGCGTCGGCCAGTGGCGACTGCGCATTTCCGGCCATCGGGCGCAGCCCGTCCGCCGCCGCGGCGAAGCCCAGGAAAGTCTTCAGCGCCGCCACGCCGCGCCCGCCGGCACGCCCCAGGTCGATCTCATCGGCACCGATCCCGGAAAAGACGATGCAACGCTTCTTGGCCCGGGTGATCAGCACGTTCAGCCGCCCCTCGCCGCCCTCGGCGCTCAACGGGCCGAAACGCATGGCCAGCCTGCCGTCGCGGTCGCGGCCATAGCCCACCGAGATCAGGATCGCGTCACGCTCGTCGCCCTGCACGTTCTCGAGGTTTTTCACAAAGAACGGCTCGGCCGGGTGGGCGGTGAAGAAGGGTTCGGTCTCGGGGCTCTCGCGCCGCAGCGCCTCGACCGCATCGATGATGGCGTCGCGCTGCCGCACGCTGAAGGCGGCGACGCCCAGCGTGTCGCCCGGCGTCTCGCGCGCATGGCGCAGCACCGCCGCCGCCACCGCCGCTGCCTCGATTACGTTGGTGCCGCTGGCGCCGGTGTCGAACCGCCCCTCCACCCGCACCAGCGACAGGCCCAGCGTTGCGCTGCGTGGCCTGGGGCTGGGCAGCACCAGCAGCCGGTTGCCGTAGAATTCCTGGTTGGAAGTGGCGATCAGGCTTTCGTGCCGGCTGCGATAATGCCAGCGCAACATGGCCGATGGCACGCCGCGGGCGTTGGCCAGGCCCAGGATGCTCTCCACCTCGCCGGCCGCCACGGCCGTTTCTTCCGCCGCCTCCCCCGCTTCTTCTTCATCGCTCAGCAGGCGCTGAAAAAACCTCGTTGGCGGCATCTGCTTGTCGTCGCCGACCACGACCATCTGGCGGCAGCGGGCGATGGCGCCCAGCGCATCCACCGGTTCGATCTGGCTGGCCTCGTCCATCACCAGCAGGTCGAAGGTCAGGCCCGGCTGCAGCCCGTGCGGCGGACTGAGGAACTGCGCGACCGACAAAGGGCTCATCATGAAGATGGGCTTGATCGCCTGCACCGTGCCGCCCAGCCGCTGCAGCAGGGCGCGCACCGGCAGATGGCCCGCCCGCTTCTCCATCTCGCCGCGCAGCAGGGTGAGGGCCGGGGTGTCGCGCACCGCGCGCATGCGGGTGGCGTGGGCATGCGCAGCCTCGGCGCGGGCCAGGCCTACACGGGCAGCGTCGGCAGCGCGGAAATCCTCCACCAGGCGATCCATCGCGCCGCCATCGAAAGCGGCGAGGGCGGGCTGGTCGTGCATCGCGCCGCGCAGCAGTGCCTCGAACCAGGCGTATTCGGCGGCATCGGCGGCGGCCTGCGGGGCCATATGCCCCGACGCCAGCAGGTCGGCCAGCGGCGCCAGTTCGGGCGCGGCGGTGCGGGTGCGGTGCCAGGCCAGCCATGGCTGCAGCGCGTCAGGGTCGCTGGCCCACAGGGTCAGCCGTTCGGCAATGGCGGCGAAGCTGGGCGCGGCGGAACCGAAGGCCTGTTCCAGGCCGGGGGCCAGCGTGGCGCGCAATGCGGCCATGGCGTCGAGCGCAGGGCGCAGCGCGGGCATCGGCCAGGCGGCCGCTTCAGTGGGCCCGGCGCGCCAACCGGCACCGTAGGCCAGCCGCGCCCAGGGCTCGGCGGCGTCCAGCCGCGCCGCCGCTTCGGCCTGCGCGATCGCCGCGTCGAGCACCGGCCGCGGGTCTGCATCGGGGTCGCGCGCGATCTCGGCCGCGAGCGCCCTGGCCGCGCGTCGGGGCGCGGACAGGAAGCCGAACAGCCCGCCTGCCCCGGCCAGCGTGGCACGGGCCTCGGCCAGGCCGGGCCGCTTCCAGGCGTCGGGCTGCAGCCGTGGGTCGGGCGTGCCGAGCACGCCCAGATCGGCGCGCAGCGCCGCTAGCCGCGCAAGCCCGCCCTGGTAGCCCGCATCGGCGGGCGGCGCCTCGCCCAGCGCGGCGGCCACTGCCTGCGCGCGCGCCCAGGCGGCCTCGGCCTCCACCGGGCCGGCGGGCGCGGCCGCGAAGATGCGGATCCAGCCCGGCAGCCGCGCCCGCATGCGCTCGGCGGGGGGGGGGGCCCGCGCCCCGGGTCCG
>JACMRO010000454.1 GCA_014376425.1 Rubritepida sp. | reverse complement strand
GAGCCGGTGCGCTGGTTCAACCAGCGCGGCTACACCGTCGCGCTGCCGTTGCGCCGCGGCCATGGTGCGAGCACCGGCGACTGGGTGGAGGGGTTCGGCCCGTGCGAGGATCCCGATTTTCTGCGCGTCGGGCGCGAGACGGCACGCGACATTCAGGCCGCCCTCGACGCGCTGCTGGGCACCCCGGGTATCCTTCCCACCGGCGCCATCGTGTTGGGCGAGAGCGCGGGCGGATGGGGCAGCATCGCGCTGGCCTCGCAGCGGCCGGCCGGTGTGGCGGCCGTCATCAACGTGGCTGGCGGCCGCGGCGGATGGGCTGGCGGGCGGGCGCGAACCAACTGCGCGGCCGCCCGGTTACTGGAGAACGTCGCGGTGTTCGGCGCCACGGCGCGGCTGCCCATGCTGTGGCTGTATGCCGGCAATGACAGTTTTTTCGGCCCCGTTCTGGCGGGCGGGCTGTTCGAAAGCTTCACCAAGGCCGGCGGGCAGGCAGAGATGACGATGCTGCCGCCTTGGGAGCAAGACGGCCATTATTTCTTTTTCGGCGACGGCGGCAGCCGATTGTGGGGGCCCCGGGTCGAGGACTTTTTGGCCAGCCTGGCGCGGGTGAACGCGGCGCGACGCTAGAGCGCAAACCCGGGGCTCCTTCGCCTCGTTCCCGCTGGCCAGGTCACACGACGATGGCCACGCGCAAGCCGGCAGCGAAAGCCGCTTTCACCACCACCCAGGCGAAGGTCGCCAGGCCGCTGGGCGCCGCGCTCGGACAGCCCGAGCAGGCCACCCCTGATGGGCTGGCCAGCCAAGACCCCACTGCCCGCCCGCGCGCGGCGCAGTTGGGCAATGGCGGCGAACTGCACCAGGCCGCACGCCCCGACGAGACCAGGAAGGGATGGCCCGAGGACCGGATGACCACCGATCACGGGGTGCCGATCAGCGACAACCAGAACTCGCTCAAGGCGGCGCCTTCTCAGTTCGAAAGCAGGCGCGCGGCAACGCGCTTCACGTCGCGCCAGGCCATGACCTCCTCATACTCGCCGCCCAGGATGATGTGCAGCGCGTCGTCGGCCGGATTGGCGCCGCAAGGCCAGTCACGCGCCGGCACGTGGCAGGTCATCAGGCAGGCCGCGGCCTGCAGCCGGTGCTGGCCTCGCGTGCCGGCGAAATGCTTGTAGATGCCCTTGACGGACCGTTTTGCCCGGTCCGCCACGGTCACGGCTAGGCCGAAGCCCATGCCCGCCACGGCGCCACCCGCCGCGCCGAGTGCCGTTCCGACGACCGGCGCCACGGAACCGACCGTGGCGCCGCCGGCGACCGCGGCGATCTGCAGCCCCAGCCTCGCCGTGCCGGTGACCGTCTTGCGGATGGCCTTGGTGTGCTTCTTTCCCCGCGCGTAGAGGATGGCCTTCCGCACGTCGGTCAGGCCGATGTCGGTATCATCAAATTTGGCATCACCGGACATGTAGAAGCGCTGCAGCAGGTCGGTCAGCGCATTCACCTTGATTTCCGCTGCCGCGGCCGACAGGAAGTCACCGGAGCCAGCCACCAGCTTGCCGGCCAGGCTCTTGCCGATCCCCCGGGCAACGTAATCCACATACACGTTCTGGTTCACACTGGCCGACATGAGGAGCGCCTTTTCACAGTTCTGTCAGAGGCGACGCTAACCGATGCTGGCCTCCGTGGGCAAAGTATTTCCCTGTCGGCCCAATAACCTGAAGGCACTCGCCTTCAGAGAACTTTAGAGTTTACCCGCGTCTATCAGCCCTCGAAGCGGATGTTCCGCTCGCGGATGACACGGCTCCATTTCGCATGCTCCGCGGCCACGAAGGCGCGCGCTCCTGTCTCCGTGCCCCCGGTCAGCAGGAAGCCGGACTGGGTGGCGCGTCCGGCGACGCCCGCGTCGCGCAGGACCAGGTTGGCCTGTTCAT
>JACMRO010000453.1 GCA_014376425.1 Rubritepida sp. | reverse complement strand
CCGTCAGCACGAACTGGCCCGCGCGCAGCAGGTTGCGGTCCAGGATGGGGCCGACGCGCACGCCGTGGCTGCGTTCCTGCAAGGGAATTTCGACCGCGTTGGTCTCGAGCACGGCCGACAGGCTGCGCCGCAGATCGGCCACCACGGGGGCGAAGCTGCGCTGCAGATCGTCATGCCGGTAGGCCGGGTAGATGGTCGCCTTCTTGTCCGGCGCGGTGAAGGTGGCGAGCTCTCCCGCCAGCTGGATCAGGGTGGCGAACAGCGCCTCAGGGTGGATGTTCCCGGCATCGGCGAAATGCGCCATCAGCGGCAGGTTGCGGTTGATGGTCTGCAACAGCAGGAAATCCGCCACCTCGGCCACGCCGCGCGCGCCGGGCTGGCTGAGGCGGGCGCCCAGCGCCTCGGCCCGCTGGCCCAGCATGCCCACCAGCTCGCCCAGTACATTGGCCAGCGGCGGCACGGCGGAGACGCGCAGCGCGGGCGGGATGTAACGGTCGTCGATCACCACGCGGCGGTCGGCCTGCACTTCGACGATGCGGGCCAGCCCCAGGCAGGAGAAGCCGGCGCGCTCCTCGCTCTCCAGCATGTAGCGCAGCCGGGGGCGGCCCACCGCCAGCTCCGCCGGCAGGGTGGCGTCGGAATGGGTGTCGTAGGCCTCGAAGGCGCGCAGCGCGTAGCGCGCGGCGGCACCCTCCGGGCCTTCGGTCGCGGTCACTTCAGGGCTACCGGGCTGGCGCACCGGCAAGGCCAGATAGACGATCTGGTTGCGCGTGCCCTCGATCAGGTCGAGCGGCCGGGGCTGGTCGGCGGTGCCGGGGATGGCGAAGGGCGTGCCGTCCTCGAGCACGCCGGCGATGGACGACAGCGCGAACTTACCCGCGCCCAGCAGGTCGCGGTCGAGCGCCAGCTCGGTCACGCCCCAGGGGTGCGGGCGCAGCGGCGCGGCGCGGGCCTGGAGCAGATGCTCGAAGTAGCGATCCTGCTGCTGATAGTGTTGTGCGCGGAGGAACATGCCCTCCTGCCACACCACCTTGTCGTTCCAGGCCATGCCGCGTGTCTGTCCTTGTGTGTTACGCGCCGCTCGTCAAACGCCGGAGCGCGACGCCTCCTCATACGCCCGGGCGAAAGCCTTGCCGAAGGCGCTGTCGAAATCATCCTCGAACTGGTCGGTCACCTGGCCGTGCAGCTTCTTGTAGGCCGCCCACAGCGCCTTCTCCCGCGCGCCGGGCATGATGCCGCCTGACGGGGTTTCGGATTCGAGCGGCGCGGGCGCCAGGCGGGTAAGCAGCGCGCGGGCGGCGGCCTGGGTGGCGGCCAGCGTGGCGACCTGGTGCGCGGTAAGGTCGCGCCCCGTCTCGGCCAGCACCGCCGGCGCCCGGCCTTGGTCCCCCTTGGGCGGCAGCAGCAGCGCCTGCATCGCCTGATCGTCGGTCGCGGCGAATTTGACCGGGTTGTTGCCGGCCGCGCGCAGCATGGTCTGCTCGATGCGGAACTCGCGCTTCACATCGGCCCGCGCGATCAGCAGCGCGCGCATGCCGGCGACGGAGGCGCGCAAGGTGGCCCCGGCAGCGGCAATGGCCGCGGCGGCGTCGGTGCCCGGCGGTGGTGCGCCCAGCCCGGCCGACCGGAACAGCAGCGCCAGGGCAGCATCCATGCCGCCCACACCGGCATGCAGCGGGGGCCGCGCATCGCCCGGCGGCGCCGCCATGGCCGGGCCCTGGGGGTTTGCGAACGGGTCCGGCGACCCGGGGGGCGGGGCCGCTACCCCTGGCAGGCTGGCATCCGCCGCGCCAAAGGGGTCGTGGGTGCCGAGCACCGACTGTCCGGCCGGCGGCTGGGGGGCCGGGGGCTGCGGCGCCGGGGCACCCGGCGCACCGAAGGGGTTTGCCGCCCCCGGCGCCGTGGCGGCCGGCGATGCCAGGCCGAAGGGGTTGGAGGCGTCGCCTGGCGCCGGCGCCTTTTGTGGCGCCGCAATGTCGAACGGTGGCAACGCCGCGCCGCGCACCCCCGGCCCTTCGGTGGATGAGGCGCGCAGCGCGGCTGGCGGAACCTGCCCCGTTGGCAGTCCGGGATCGGCCAATGGGTCCGGGCCAGGCGACGGCAGCCCCAGATCGGCGAAGGGGTCAGGCAGCCGCGCGATCTCTGCCGCGAAGGGGTCGCCCACCGGAAGGGCGGCAGGGCTAGCGGCCGGGTTGGCGGCGCGGGGCGATTGGCCCGGCGGCGCATCGGCGAAAGGATCGGGCAGCGCGTCGTGGCTGCCGGCGGGAGCTTTGGGAGCCGCGGCCCAGTCATCCGGCAGCAGGTCCGGCATCGTCGCCCTTGGCGGGGTGAAGACGTCGCTGGTGCTGGGCCGGTGGTCGGGCATGACCGGGCCGGAATCATCCGGCGCGAAAGGGTCGAAATCGGCCGGCAGCAGAGGGGCGTGGCCGCCCGGCGTGCCCCCCGCCGGCGACGACAGGCCAGGCAGCGGCACTGAAAAGATATCGGTCCCGGCCGGAGCCGGGCGGCCCCCATTCGGCTCCGCCGCCCAATTCCTGTTCGGCTCCGCCGCCCAATTCCTGTTCGGCTCCGCCGCCATGGGGTCGGGAATGGCTTGGGCGCTCTGCCAACGGCCACTGCCATGGACCGCCTCGTCCTCGACCCGGCATTCGATCTCATAGGCGCCCAGGCGCAACCGGTCGCCGTCGCGCAGGCCCCGTATCTGGTCACGGCCCACCGGGTCGGCCGCACTATTGACGAAGGTGCCGTTGGTCGAGAGGTCGCGCACCTGCCAGTCGCCGGCGAGGAATTCGACCGTGCAGTGGCGCTTCGACAGCACCCGCTCCGGGTCCCTCAGCACCCAGTCGCATTCGGCGCCGCGGCCCAGCACGTACTCGCCGCCGGGCACGCGCCGCTGCTCGGGCACCGCCAAGTCGGGACAGCGAATGACGGAGAGCACCAGAACCACGCGAACCCTCCCCAATCCTGGCCGCGATACTACGCGTCGCGCGCAAGCCCGCGCAATGCATGGTTCGTCGACTTCACGCCGCCGTCACCCAGGCCGGCGGGTGGCTGCCCAACGGCATAGCGGGCAACGCCTCGAATGCGGGGGTGTTGGCCAGGATGGCGGCGTGGCGCACCGCGGTCAGCGGGCCGAAGCCGCTGGGGTGGGTCTCCAGCAGGTCGTGGATATCGGCCTGGGTGGGCTCACTGGCGGCCAGGCCGTCGATGCGGCCAAGGGTGCGAAGCCATATGCCGGTGCGGGCGAGGGAGACGCGCACGCGCCAACTGCCACCCTCCTCCGCGCGGCGCAGCCAGGCGGCCATCACGCCCATGGCCAGCAGGTAGCCGCTGGCGTGGTCGAGCGCCTGGCACGGCAGCACGCGGGGGATACTCTCGCCGGCCGCGTCAGCTTCGTCGGCATTGAAACCCGTGCTGGTCTGCGTCAGGCTGTCGAAGCCGCGGCGGCCAGCCCAAGGCCCCGTGACGCCGTAGGCGGAGAGGTGGCCGATGACGATGCCCGGCCGCAATGCGGCCAGCGTTTCGTCCGCAAAGCCCAGCCCCGCCAGGGCACCCTCGCGGTAGCTGCGCAGCAGGGCATCGGCGCCGGAAAGAAGTTCGGCGAAGCGAGCGCCCTCATGCCGCAGGTCGAGAAAGGTGTTGCGCTTACCTCGCCCGGTATCCATCACCAGCGTCTCGATCGAGGGCAGATGCGGGGCGCTGACGTGCAGCACATCGGCGCCATGCGCGGCCAGGGTGCGACCGGCAACGGGGCCGGCGATGACGCGCGTCAGGTCAAGCACGCGCATGCCCGCCAGGGGGCGCGCGGCGGCGGGCGGCAGGGGGATGCGGGGTGCGGGGCCGATGCGCTCGATGGCGACCAGCGG
>JACMRO010000452.1 GCA_014376425.1 Rubritepida sp. | reverse complement strand
GGCGTCGGCGGCCCTGTCGGCTCCGGCAAGACCGCGCTGCTGGAGCGCCTGTGCAAGCGCCTCTCGCCAAGCCACGACATCGCCGCCATCACCAACGACATCTACACGCGCGAGGATAGTGAGTTCCTGACCCGCGCCGGCGCCCTGCCGGCCGAGCGCATCATGGGGGTGGAGACCGGCGGCTGCCCGCACACCGCGATCCGCGAGTACGCCTCGATCAACCTGGCCGCGGTGGCCGAGATGAATGCCCGCTTTCCGGCGCTGGAAATCCTGTTCATCGAATCCGGCGGCGACAACCTGGCCGCCACCTTCAGCCCCGAGCTGGCCGACCTCACCATCTACGTCATCGACGTCTCCGCCGGCGACAAGATACCGCGCAAGGGTGGCCCGGGCATCACCCGCTCCGACCTGCTGGTGATCAATAAGACCGACCTGGCGCCGCTGGTCGGCGCCGATCTGTCGGTGATGGACCGCGACGCGCGGCGCATGCGCGGCGCGCGCCCCTTCATCTTCACCAACCTCAAGATCGAGCAGGGGGTGGCCGAGGTGGCCGATTTCATCATCGCCCAAGGTGGGGTCCGCGCCGCCGCCTGAACGCGGCCACCCTTCGGAATGGGTTCACCGTACCGAACCAAGACGCCGTCCCGGCCACGCCGCCATCCCAGGGGAGTTCCGCCATGCCCACCCGCCGCACCCTGCTTCTCGCGCCACTGGCGGCCCCCGCCCTGGCGCAGACTTTTCCGGACCGCACGGTCCGCTACATCGTGCCCTTCACCCCGGCAGGCCTGACCGACATCATGGCCCGCATCCTGGCCAACCGTCTGGGCGAGGTCTGGCAGAAGGCGGTCGTCGTCGAGAACCGCGCCGGCGGCAACGCCATGATCGGCGCCGAGGCGGTGGCCCGTGCCGCGCCCGACGGCCACACCTTGCTGGCGATCACCCTGACTCACGCGGTCAACGCCACGCTGTTCCCCAACCCACCCTACAATCTGCTGCGCGACCTCTCGGCGGTGTCCATCCTGGGTTCGTTGCCGCTGCTGGTGGTGGTGAACGCGGCCAGCCCGATCCGCAGCCTGGATGACCTGGCAGCCGCCGCCCGGGGCCGCACGCTGAACGCCGGCAGCTCCGGCAACGGTTCGCCACCGCATCTGGGGCTGGAGCTGTTCCGCATCGCCGCCCGCGCCGCCGGCAACATCACCCATGTGCCCTATCGGGGCGGGGCGCCGGGCGTGACCGACCTGGTGGCCGGCAACCTGGATTTCATGGTCAGCAACCTGCCCGAATGCATCGCCCAGGTGGCGGGCGGCCGGCTGCGCGCCGTGGCGACGACGGGCGAGACGCGCCATCGCAGCCTGCCCGATACACCCACGGTGGCCGAGCTGGGCATGCCCAGCATGAGCATGACCAACTGGACCGCCATGCTGCTGCCCGGCGCCACCCCGGCGGCCATCCAGCGGCAGATCGAGGCGGCGACGCTGGCCGCGCTGGCCGAACCCGACACCGCGCGCCGCGTGGTCGACGCCGGCTTCGACGTCACCGCCTGGCCCGCCCAGCGCAGCCAGGCATTCATCGCCGCCGAGGTGAGCCGCTGGGGCCAGCTGGTGCAGGAAGCAAGGATCCGCCCCGATGCCTGATCAGCGCGATGGTCGTATGCGCAATGGCGCGGATTTGCACGAACGAAGGATCCGCCCCGATGCCTGAGATCATGACCCGCGCAGCGGCCGAGGCACTAGTGGCCAAAGCGCTAACCGCCGCCGGTGCCGGCCCGGAGATGGCGCGGCTGACCGCGGCGGCGCTGGTGGATGGCGAACTGGTCGGCCAAGCCGGGCACGGCCTGTCGCGCGTGGCACAATACGCGGCCTTCCTGCGCAATGGCCGGGCGGATGGCGCGGCGGTGCCGCAGCTGACCGCCCCCAGGCCCGGTGCGGCGCTGATCGATGCCGGCAATGGCCTCGCCTACCCCGCCCTGGCACTGGCCGAGGCGGAGGGCGCGGCCCGCGCCCGCAGCCAGGGCGTCGCCTTCATCGGCATCACCAACAGCCATCACTCGGGCGCGATGGGGCTGCCCGTTGCCCGCCTGGCCCGACAAGGGCTGGTGGCCCTGGCCTTCACCAACTCCCCCGCCGCCATGCCGGTGGCGGGCGGCAGGCGGCCGCTGCTGGGCACCAATCCGGTCGCGGCGGGTTTCCCGCGCGCCGCGCCACACCCGCCGCTAGTGGTCGACCTGGCGCTCTCCACCGTCGCCCGGGGCACCATCAACGGCTACGCCCAGCGCGGCCAGGCCATTCCGGAAGGCTGGGCGGTGGACGCCGAAGGCAGGCCCACCACGGACGCGAAAATCGCCCTGACCGGCGCATTGGTGCCGTTGGGCGGCACCAAGGGCGCGGCGCTGGCGCTGGTGGTGGAGCTCCTCTGCGTGGCGCTGACCGGCGCCGCCTTCGGCTTCGAGGCGGATGGCTTCTTCACCGACGCTGGCAACCAGCCCCGGCTGGGCCAGGCGCGGCTGGTGATCGACCCCGGCGCGCTGGCCGGCCAGGCCGCCTATCTGGCGCGGATCGAGGCGCTGATCACGGCCATGCTGGAAGATGACGGCGTGCGCATCCCCGGCCAGCGGCATGCCGCGCAGCCCGATACGATTGCGCTCTCGGACGCCATGGCCCACACGCTGCGGGACCTTGCGCGAACCTGACCCCCAACGCATCTGCGGCCCCAACGCGGTCCGTGCCCTTTTCCTGCGCCGGCCGCAGGATGCCCAGCGGCTGTTCTTCGACCCCGAGCGAGCGGCCTTCGCCGAACCGTTGGCCCGGCACATGGCGCGCACCCGCCGCATTTTCCGCGAGGTCTGGCCCGAGGAGCTGAACCGCGTCGCCGGCACCACACATCATGGCGGCATCGTCGCCATCGCCACGCCACGTCGCGCCGTGCCGCTGGACGAGGGCGAGCTGCCGGCCATCCTGTGGCAGGCGCCGCTGCTGCCGGTGCTGGACGGCATCGGCAACCCGCACAATCTCGGCGCCATCCTGCGCTCGGCGGTGTTCTTCGGCGCCCGCGCCGTGGTGCTGGGCGACGATCCGCGCCAGGCCGACCTGTCCGACGCCGTGTTCCGCATCAGCGAGGGCGCGGTGGAGCACCTGGCGATCTACCGCGCCGACAACCTGCCCAAGCTGCTGCGCCGCCTGGAAGGCCGGCTGCTGCCGGTCGCGGCCCTGGCAGCCGGCGGCGTGCCGCCTTCCCAGGTGCCGCGCGGCAAGCCGATCGCCCTGGTTCTGGGGAACGAGGAAGAGGGCCCGACCTCCCAGGTCGTCGCCGCCTGCGCCGGCAGTTGCACATTGCCGCCGATGGGGCCGATGGAGAGCCTGAATGTGTCGGTGGCCGCCGGCGTGCTGTTCGCGGCGCTGACCGTCCCGTGACATGGCTGGCAACCCTTTGCCGCGCGTCACGTTGAGCCACCACCGCGCCATGCTGTGAGCCAGGACATGTCGCCTACAGAACCCCGGCGCCGATGAGCGCATCCGCCACCACCGTCCCGGGTGCCACCATCGAGGTGCCGGCCGAGCTCGACATCCCCCCCGCCGCCGCCGTGTGGGAGCCGACGCTGGCGGCGGGGCGGGGTGGCGGCACGATCGATGCCAGCGGCATCACCCGATTGGACTCGGCCGGTGCGGTGCTGCTGCTGGAGGCGGAGGCCGGGGGCGCCGCGCTGCGCGAGCCAACCGACAAGACGGCTTTGGCCACCCTGGCGCGGATGCGCGGTGCGCTGGCCGCCGCACCGCCTGCCGCGCCGGTCACCAGCCCACCGCTCATCAGCCGGCTCGGCGCCGCTTCGATCGGCGTGGTGAAGGGCATCCGCCGCCGCGTCACCTTCCTGGGCGAGGTCACGCTGGGCAGCATAGCCATGGCCGGCCATCCCTGGAGGCTGCGCCGGGTCGAGGTGTTCCGGCATCTGTCGGAGGCCGGCACCCAGGCCTTCGGCCTTTGCGCGCTGCTGGGCGGGTTGCTCGGGGTCATCCTGGCCTTCCAGTCCTCCATCCCGATGCGGCAGTACGGCGCCGAGATCTTCAT
>JACMRO010000451.1 GCA_014376425.1 Rubritepida sp. | reverse complement strand
GGCAGACCGGGCACCCCATCCGCCCAACTGACGGCATCGGCGATATAGACCTGGTCCATCGGCGGCGCGTACTCAGGAGCATCAAGCGTGGCGGAGGCCACGTCGATAATGCTGGTCCCATCGTCATAGAGCAGCGCGGTGCCGCAGCGCGCGCAGAAACCGCGCTGGGCGCCTGCACTGGAGCGGTACGTGGCCGGGGCAGCCGCGGTGAAGCGAAACTGGGCACGCGGCAGCGTCAGGAAGGCCATGTAAGGCGCCCCGGCCGCCTTCCGGCACATCGAACAATGGCAGATGCTGGCCCGGGTGAAGGGTGGGCTGGCCACGTAGCGCACTGCCCCGCACAGGCAGCCGCCGGTCAGCGGATCAGCCACGCAGCAGCCGTGCCACGCTGACGAAGTAAAACAGCACCACCAGACCGATCAGCGCGGCGAGAATGGCCCAGTTGCGGGCACGGCGGCGGCGCTTGAATTCGACTTCGGTGTTCATGACAGCAGCATATGGTCCAGCACCAGCACGCCGAACAGGACGAAGAGGTAGCTAATGGAGTATTTAAAGCATTTCTTCGCCGCCACGTCGCCGGCCAGGCTCCGCCCGGTCTCGTCCTGCGCATCGGTCCACACTGCCCAAGCGTGACGAAGGAACCACAGACCTAGGCACAGCGCCGCGCCACCGTAAAGCCAACCGGAGAAACCCATGATCCAGGGCAGTAAACCAACCGGCAGCAAGATAACCGTATAGATCAGTACCTGCTTCCGGGTTTCCCGCGCGCCGGCAACGACGGGCAGCATCGGCACGCCGGCGCGGGCGTAGTCGGCATGGGCGAACAGGCTTAGGGCCCAGAAATGCGGCGGCGTCCAAAAGAAGATGATGGCGAACAGCACTAGCGGCTCGGCGCTGATGGAACCGGTAACGGCGACCCAGCCGATCAGCGGCGGAAAGGCACCGGCGGCGCCGCCGATGACGATGTTCTGCGGCGTGCGACGCTTCAACCAGACCGTGTAGATGAAAACGTAGAACAGGATGGAGGCGGCCAGCACGCCCGCCGCCAGCCAGTTGGTGGCGAGGCCCATCAGCGCCACCGAGAACACGGCCAGGCCCACACCGTAAGCCAGCGCTGAATCAGGCGCTATGCGGCCCGCAGGAATCGGGCGGTTGATGGTGCGCTTCATTACCGCGTCGATATCGCGATCATACCACATGTTGATGGCGCCGGCGGCACCGGCGGCGATGGTGATGGCCAGGATGGCGGTGACGGCCAGCACCGGGTTGATGTGCCCAGGCGCCACCAGCAGCCCGGCCACGCCCGAATACACGACGAGCGTCAGCACCCGCGGTTTGAGCAGGGTGAACCAGTCGCGGACTTCCGAACCGGGACCCGAGAAAGCATCAAGGGGGGCCGAAGCCCCCCCGTTCGTCACATCACTCATGGACGGTACTCACCGAATGCGGGGAAGCTCATCGAAGGTATGGAAAGCGGGCGGGCTGGGCACCTGCCATTCCAGCGTGGTGGCACCATCACCCCAGTAGTTCGGGACTGCCACGGCACCACGGCGGAACGTCGCATACATGACGTAGAAGAAGAATACGAAGCTCGCGACCGAGATGTAAGCACCCACCGAGGCGACCATGTTCCAGCCCCAAAACGCGTCAGCATAGTCAGGGTAGCGGCGCGGCATGCCCTGGTTACCCAGGAAGTGCATCGGGAAGAAGGTCAGGTTCACGCCGACGAAAGTCAGGTAGAAGTGGATCTTACCCAGCTTCTCCGGATATTGCCGGCCGCTCATCTTACCGATCCAATAATAGATGCCGCAGTAGATGCCGAACACCGCGCCGAGGCTCAGCACGTAGTGGAAATGCGCCACGACATAATAGGTGTTGTGCAGGATTTGCGTGACCGACGCATTGGCCAGCACAACGCCGGTGACGCCGCCGAGGGTGAACAGAAAGATGAAGCCGATGGCGAACAGCATCGGCGTATCGAACCGCACCGAGCCACCCCACATCGTCGCGATCCATGAGAAGATCTTCACCCCCGTCGGCACCGCGATGACCATGGTCGCGGCCATGAAATAGGCCCGGGTGTCCACATCCATGCCCGACTGGTACATGTGGTGCGCCCAGACGACGAAGCCGACCACGCCGATGGCGACCATGGCGTAGGCCATGCCGAGGTAGCCGAACACCGGCTTCTTCGAGAAGGTCGAAACCACATGGCTGACGATGCCGAAGGCCGGCAAGATCATGATGTAGACCTCGGGGTGACCAAAGAACCAGAACAGGTGCTGGAACAGCACCGGATCACCACCGCCCTCGGGCCGGAAGAAGGCAGTACCGAAGTTACGGTCGGTGATCAGCATGGTGATCGCGCCACCCAGGACGGGAACCGCAAGCAGCAGCAGGAACGCCGTAACCAGCATCGACCATACGAAGAGCGGCATCTTGTGCAGCGTCATTCCCGGCGCGCGCATGTTCAGAATGGTGGTGATGAAGTTCGCCGCACCCAGGATCGACGATGCACCGGCCAGGTGCAGCGCGAACAGCGCCATGTCCATCGACATGCCGGGCTGGTACTGGCTGTCGCTCAGCGGCGGATAGATCGTCCAGCCCGCGCCGGCGCCCTGGCCCACGAACATCGAGCCACCCAGCAGCAGGAAGGCCGGCACCAGCAGCCAAAAGCTGATGTTGTTCAGCCGCGGGAACGCCATATCCGGCGCACCGATCATGATCGGCACGAACCAGTTGCCGAAACCGCCGATCAGCGCCGGCATGATGACGAAGAACACCATGATCAGGCCGTGCGCGGAGACCATCGCGTTCCAGCTCTGGCCGTCGGCGAAGATCTGCAGACCGGGTTGCTGCAACTCGATGCGCATTAGCAGCGAGATGAAGATGCCGATGATCGCAGCGAACAGCGCGAACAGAATGTAGAGCGTGCCGATATCTTTGTGGTTTGTGCTGAACAGCCAGCGATTCACGAAGTTGGGGGCATGATCGTGGTTGTCGTCATGCGCATGGGCGGTGGCCATGTTCGTCGTCCTCAGCGGGCTTGCGCGATGGAGATGGGGGCGTCGCTTGCAGTGGCAAGCGCAGGTGCGGCAGGTGCCGCCGCCACCACGGGCGCAGGCGCCCCGGCCGCGGCGTAGCGAGTGCGGGCGCTCGCCACCCAGGCGTCGAACTCCGCTGGCGGGATGGCGCGCACCTCAATCGGCATGAACCAGTGGTTCACGCCGCAGATCTGATTGCACTGGCCATAGAACGAGCCGGGGCGGTCGGCGCGAAACCATGTCTCGATCGAGCGGCCGGGGATCGAATAGCGCTGCACTCCCAGCGAGGGCACGAAGAACGAGTGAATGACGTCCACCCCGGTGGAAATCACGCGGATGTTGCGCCCGGCCGGCACCACCAGCGGCTCATCCACCGCCAGGTTGCGCATCTGGCCCGGTTGCAGATCTTCTGTCGGCACCGGCCGGCTGTCGAAAGCAAAGCCGCCATGGTCCGGGTAGCTGTAATTCCAGTACCACTGCCGGCCCTGCACGTTGATGGTCATATCGGCCTCGGCCGTGCGGTCCTGGTAGTAGATCAGACGGAAGGACGGGATGGCGATGACGATCAGGATCAACACCGGCACGACTGTCCAGGCTATCTCTAGGCCAGTGTGGTGGCTGGTCTGGCTCGGCACCGGGTTGCGCCGCTCATTGTAGCGAAAGACGACCCACGCCAGCAGCACGCCCACGAAAATCGTGATGGCCACCATGATCCAGAACACAAGCTCATTAAAATCGTGGATGGCGGTCATGATCGGCCCGCCCGAGGCCTGGAGGCCGGTGCCCCATGCTGTCGG
Source organism: Rubritepida sp. (assembly GCA_014376425.1). Classification (GTDB taxonomy): domain Bacteria; phylum Pseudomonadota; class Alphaproteobacteria; order Acetobacterales; family Acetobacteraceae; genus Rhodovarius. The sequence goes on along the minus strand of JACMRO010000451.1, from coordinate 1,141 downwards.
CACGCCCAGCGCGGTCGTCTCCGCCAACGCGGGCCACGACATCGCCAGGGCGATGAGCGACCAGAAGCCATTTTTCACAAGGCGCATACCCATTCGCATTCCAACTGTGCCGCCCGATTATGGTGACGCTTTCGCGCAGCGCCACCCGCTCAATTCAGTGTGGCCGGACCATAATCGCAGCGCAGCATGCGAACAAGGGAGCTAGCCCGCCACCACGGGGTCGCTCTCCACTTCGGCGTCGCCCTCCGCCACGTGATCGACCATATCCGACAGCATCGAGCGGATATGCGGGTCGCCAACCACGTAGAAGACCTGGCGGCCGCGCCGTTCGGCCTGCAAAAGGCGGGCAGCGCGGAGCAGTCGCAGGTGGTGCGACACCAGGCTGGCCGAGATGGTCAGCCGGTCCGCCATCTCGCCCACCGCGGCGGGGTGGTCGAGGCAGGCGAGGATGATTTTGAGCCGGGTCGGGTCGCTCATCAGCCGAAACATCTCGGCGAGTTCGACGACCTGGTCCTCGGGGATGAGCGCGCGCAAAGCCATGACGGCAGCATTGAGCGGAAGCGCCGGGACGCGCAAGAGCAAACCACTTGCGTGGCTGGCGGGAGCGGGCCAAATGCACTCCACAAACCTTTGAAATCCCTGAATCATTGAAGACGTGAATAGCTGTTCAGGCATCCCCCGTCGCGCCGTCCTGCTGGCATTCGCCGGGCTGCCCGCGCTGGCGCAGCCAAGTGCCACGCCAGCTACCTCGCAAGATGCCCCGGCGGTAACCTCGCCGGTGCTCCCGGCAGCCACCCCGGCGCGCCCGCCGCTGATCGTGACCAGCACGGCCATGTTGGCCGATGCGGCGCGCGCGGTCGGCGGTGCCTCGCCACGCATCGAAAGCCTGATGGGAGAGGGGGTGGATCCGCACCTCTTCCGCCCGACACGGGCCGATACCGCCCGGCTGCTGGCGGCGGATCTGGTGGTGCTGAACGGGCACCGGCTGGAGGGCCGGATGGAGGAAGTGGTGGGCCGCCCCTCCGCCGCCGGCCGGCGCGTGCTGGCGATGGGCGACGCGATACCGCGCGCCCGCCTGCGCAGCGCGCCCGACTACCCGGACTCGGCAGACCCGCATGTGTGGATGGACCCGCTGCTCTGG
>JACMRO010000450.1 GCA_014376425.1 Rubritepida sp. | reverse complement strand
ATTTTGGTGGCCGTAAGTCTTTAACAGATGAGATGAATACAAGTTTTTCAGGATTGGCCCATCTGTCCGACCAAAATGGCGTTGCCGACCTTGAAATTTATGAAAACTGCTTTGCCAAGGCGCCCCTTGCCTATAAAACGCTGCCCGACTGCATCAAGGCAACGCGCTTTGAGCCTTAGCTTGGTGGGGGGATACTGTATCGACGTCCATAAAAGCGATCTATGGCCCAATCAGCACCGTCGGAAGCCCAACGATCAAGCTCCCCCCATGCGTCGTCAGATCCCCGATCCGCGCCGCCGGCATCCCCCCCACAAGCACCGTGAAACTCCCCATCGCGATCGAGTCGGGCGGCCCCACGCACAGGCACATATCCCCCACCCGCGCCTGCGGGATCATCCCCGTCAGCACCGTGAAGCAGCCGATCATCACCGGCCCGCCGACATGGGGGATCGGCACCGGCGCGGGCGTCGCCATCGGGCAGACATGCATGTCGCCGATGCGGCTGGCCGGCCGGCCCATGTCAGGCCTCCTCCGGCGGAAGCCTGCCGGCCCCGCCCGCCGCGATCTCCCGAGCACTCTCCAGGAACCGCGCGAACCGCGCAGGCGCCAGCTCGGGCTTGTGGCGGATCGCCGCCATGATGATGCCGCCGGCCACCGCCACCCCGGTCAGGTGATCGGCCGGCGGCACCACCGGCTGGCCTTCCGGCGCCATGCTGCCGCCGCTCCAGAAGGCGCCCACCGCGGCCCAGGCCTCGGGCGTGCGGAAGCCGCTGGCCTGGGCGGCGGCCATCGCCGCCCGGCGCGACGCCTCGTCGGGCTTGCGGACCCAGGTTTCGGCCGCCACCAGCGCCTCGGCGTCCGGCGCCGGCAGCGCCGGGTCGGGCACCGCGCGGGCGCACATGCAGGCCCACCACACCACCTCGCGCTTGGGCAGCGCGTGGGCGATTAGGCGCATCGCGTCGGGCAGCCGGTCGGCCGCGACCAGCGCATCGAGTGCCCCCGCCGCGTCCGGCTTGCCGTCCAGCAGGGCCGCGCCGGCGCCGTCCAGCTCCAGCCGCGGCAGCAGCGGCGCCAGCGGCACGGCGAGCTTGTTGGGTGCATCCGCCATCAGTTGATCATCACGATGCCGCCCTTGATGGTCATCATCGCACCCGCTTCGTGCTTGGCCATCAGCCCGCCCTTGGTGTTCAGCATCATCTGCGCCTTCACGTCGATGGTCATGCCAGTCAGGGTGATGCCCATCGGCGTCAACTCGATCTTGCTCTGGCCGCAGGTCAGGGTGATCGACTGCATCGCCTCGATCTCGATCTTGCCGAGCGACGCCTTGGTGGAGATGTTGCCCAGCTTCACCAACGTGGCCATGTCGCCCATCTTCACCGTCAGGCTCTCATTGCCCTGGGTGATGGTGGCCGTGCGGTCCAGCTTCACCGTCTCGGTATGCTTGCCGTCCACAGTCTCGGTCCGATTGTTCTTTACCGTCTCGGTGCGGTCATTCTTGATGAGGAGGGTGATGTCCTTCTCGGCCTGAATGTTGATCTCTTCGCTGCCCTTCTTGTCCTCGAAGCGCAGCTCGTTGAAGTTGGATGCACCGCCACCCTTGCTGGATTTCGTCTTAAAGCCCGACTGCGTTTTATTTGCAGGAAGGGTGTAGATCGGCTTCTGCTCGGCGTTGTAGACGCTGCCCAGGATGATCGGCCGGTCCGGGTCGCCATCGACGAAAGCGACCAGCACCTCGTCGCCGACCCGCGGCAGGTTCCACGCGCCACCCCATTTGCCGGCATGGCTCTGCGCCACCCGCACCCAGCAGGATGACGTATCGTCCCGCTTGCCGGCGCGGTCCCACAGGAAGTGGACGCGCACCCGGCCGTATTCGTCGCAGTGGATTTCCTCGCCCGAGGGGCCGGTGACGATGGCGCTGTGCAAGCCCGCCATCAGCGGCCGCGGGCGGGGGGCTGCCGGCCGCCAGGGCCGGTCGGCCGCCATCAGCGTCATCGTGTTGCCGTAGCCGGCGCTGCCGCCGCCACCCAGATGGGTCTCGTCATAGGCTTCGTGGCTGACCGAGCTGACCAGCCAGGTCACCGCCGGCAGCCGCACCCTCGACCGCGTTATCCCGGGCCTGACCTTCAACCGGCCGCCGGCGAACCCCGTCGGATCATTGCCTGTGGCGCTGATCCGGTCGGCCACCGACTCGAAGCCCTCCATCCCCAGCTTCGACAGGTCGCCCTCCGGCCGCACCGTCTGCCCGCCGGGCCAGCTGTACAGCTCGAATGCGGCCGCGCCCGGCGTGCCCAGGATCGTGCTAGCACTGGCCTGTTTCAGCGAGGCCGGCTTCAGCCCGTCGAAATCCTCGGCCACCACCTTTCCGGGCTGCAGCGCCGCCCCCGGCTGCCAGCTGGTGATGGCGCCATGGTCCTGGCCCTGTACACCCACCACCTGCGGCTCGCCCGGCACTTGCGGGTAGTCGGCGTTGGCACCGCAGATCACCAGGGTATGGTTGCCCTGCACGTGCTCGAAGAAGTAGCCGCAGCCCGCCTCGTCCAGCAGCCGCTGGACGAATTCCAGATCGGTTTCGTTGAACTGCACGCAGTAGCCGCGCTTCTGTGTCGGGACCGACCCGCCCCAGCGCACCGGCGCCACGTCGTGCTCAGCGAGGATCGCGGTGCACATCTCCTTGACGCTCTTATCCTGGAAGATGCGGCAATCGGACGTGCGCGAGAGTTGCCACAGCCGGGGCACCGCCTCGATCCGGTATGCGGCGTTGGAACGCCCGAGCGGCCCCAGCCGCACGAAACTGCGCACGACGCCATGGAAGAAACGTGGCTCGGCATGTTTGGTCCTGACCGAGCAGGTCACTGCCTTGCCGACCAGCGCGCTGGCCTGCAGCTCCATGTTGGGGCTCATCACCTCGGCCGTGATGGTGAAGGGCCGGCCGATCGCCTCCTGCACCGCCAGCCGACGCAGGATGAGCACATCCGGCCCCAGCGGCGAGGTGATTTCGAGCAGTCGCTCGGCCTGCGAAATGTTGGCGGCCCCGCTCACGGCGATTCCTTGTCACGAATGGGCGAGAGGCTAGGACACAAACCCCTCACCGCGCCACCGCCCCCATCGGGAAGGAGCGCAGGTCGCGCTGCGCGGTGCGGAACACCGCGTCCTGCCGGTGCTGTTTCTCGGCCGCCAGCTGCGGCACGCGGCGCGTAACCCATTCGCCCAGGGCAAGCGCCGAGATCCGGCCATCGCCATCCATCGCCGCCCGCCCGCCCATCCCCTCGCGCACCGCGAAGGCGAAGACGCCGTTGCGCTCGTCATAGCTGTCCAGCGCCTCCTGCACCGAGGAGCTGGCGGCCAGCAGGAAGCGCCCGGTCTCGTTGCCCAGCGCGGCCAGGCTGTCGATTGTGACCTGGCCGGCATGGCAGGTGTCGATGAACAGGAAGCCGTCGCGGGCGCGGATGCGGGCGAGTGCGGCGACCAGCGTGTTCTCGTCCAGCGAAGTGCGGCGCAGGCTCTCCCAGTCGCCAATGCTGGTGGTATCGGCAGGCAGGAACAGAAAACGCCGGTCGGGTTCGGACCGCACGCCGTGGCCGGCCAGGTACAGCACGAAGGTGTCCTCGGGCCTGGCCTGCTGCGCGGCTGTGGCCAGGGCCGCGAGAATGTTGGCGCGCGTGGCGTCGCGGTTGGTCAGGGTGGTCGCCAGCACCTCGCGGAACACGCCACCGGCCCGCGCCCGCAGCGTCTCCACCACCGTGCGGGCACCGGCGACGGCGAAGCGCAGGTTCAGTTCGGGCAGCGCATACTGGTCGACGCCGATCGCCACGACGATCAGCCGGCCGGCACCGGGACGGGGCGCCGCCTCGCCGGCACCGCGCAGCTCCACCGCCGGCCCCCCGGCGAACAGGCTGCGGGGCTCCGCCGTGAGCCT
>JACMRO010000449.1 GCA_014376425.1 Rubritepida sp. | reverse complement strand
TGCCGATGGCGGGCCGTTATCCAAGCGCCTCGGCGGGCTGGGCCTGCGGCAGATGCGACGTGACGGGGTGGAGCCGGCCGCGCTGGTCGGGTACCTCGCCGCCTTGGGCACCTCGCACGATCCCCGCCCCGGCCTGCCGGCTACCCTGGCGGCCGGCTTCGACCTGCATTCCGTCTCCCGATCCGCAGCCCGCTTCGACCCGCGGCAGATGCTGGCGCTGAACCGGAAAATGCTGCACGAAATGTCCTATGAAGCGGCACTCCCCCGCCTCCCCGCCGGCGCCACCGAGCATTTCTGGACCGTGGTGCGCGGCAACCTCGACATGATGAACGAGGCGCGGATCTGGTGGGATGTGGCGCAGGGCCAGATCGTCCCGCCGACGCAAGAGGGCGAGGGAGAGTTCCTCGCCGCAGCGCTGGCAACCCTGCCCGCCGAACCCTACACCCCCGCCACTTGGCCGGATTGGACCAGCGCCGTGAAGGCGGCCACCGGCCGTAAGGGCAAGGCACTATTCAAGCCGCTGCGCCTGGCGCTGACCGGCGAGGAGCACGGGCCGGACCTCAAGGACCTGCTGCCCCTCATCGGCCGCGCCCGGGCCGCCGAAAGGCTGAAAATCTCCGGCGGCTGTTGACGCGGCCAGTCCCCCCGCCGCAACAGGAACCCATCATGCAGCTCAGCTTCCACAACAGCCTTACCCGCACGCGCGAGCCGTTCCGGCCGATCGACCCGGCTCATGTGCGCATGTATGTCTGCGGCCCCACAGTCTATGACCTCGCACATCTGGGCAACGCTCGCCCTGTGGTAGTGTTCGATGTCCTGGCCCGACTGTTGCGGCGGGTCTTCCCGCACGTCACCTACGCCCGGAACATCACCGACGTGGATGACAAGATCAACGCCCGCGCGCGCGAAAGCGGCAAGACGATCGCCGAAGTCACGGCACAAACCGCGGCCGATTTCCACGCCGACATGGCGGCGTTGAACAACCTGCCGCCGGATATCGAACCCCGCGCGACCGATCATATTCCGCAGATGATCGTGCTGTGCAAAAAACTGATCGCGTCGGGCCACGCCTATGCTGCCGAGGGCCATGTGCTGTTCGCAGTTGCTAGCTTCGCGGATTATGGCCGCCTCTCGGGCCGCAACCAGGACGAATTACTGGCGGGCGCCCGCATCGACGTTGCGCCCTACAAGCGCGCCCCCGGCGATTTCGTGCTGTGGAAGCCGTCGGATGCCACCCTCCCCGGCTGGGAATCGCCTTGGGGCCGCGGCCGGCCCGGCTGGCATATCGAATGCTCCGCCATGGCCTGGGAACATTTGGGCGAGACCTTCGACATCCATGGCGGCGGCGCCGACCTGCTGTTCCCGCACCATGAGAACGAAGTGGCGCAGAGCCGCTGCGCCCATGGCACCGCCGGCATGGCCAGCATCTGGATGCACAACGGCATGCTGACCGTGGACGGTGAGAAGATGTCGAAATCGCTCGGCAATTTCTTCATCCTGCGTGACGTCCTCGCCCGCGGCCCCTGGGTCGGCGAAGCCTTCCGATTGCTACTGTTGCGCACCCATTACCGCAGCGCGCTGGACTACACCGAGACGGCGCTGGCCGAGGCCCGCGCCGAGCTCGACGATTTCTACGCCATGCTCGCCCGCCCCGCGCCGGAGGGCGAGGCGCTGCCGGGCATGGTCGACTGGGTGCTGGAACCGCTGGGGGATGACCTTAACACGCCGCTCGCCCTGGCCCGGCTGCGCGACCTTCGCACGCTGGAGAACGTGGCCAATGTCGGCGGTTCCGCCGCTGCGGTGCATGCCCGCACGCCGGCGCCGTGGAGCCCGGCCCCCGGTGTGGCCCGCGCCGCCGTGCTGGAAGCCGCTGCTGTGCTGGGGTTGTTGTGGCATGACCCCGCCGCCTGGCGGCAAGGCGGTGGCGACACCGCAGCCATCGAGGCGGCCATAGCCTCCCGCCTAGCCGCCCGGGCGGCGAAGGACTGGGCCGAGGCCGACCGCATCCGCGCCGCGCTGACCACTCAGGGGATCGTGCTGGAGGACGGCGCCGGCACCACCAGCTGGAGACGTGCGTGACGGGAAGGGAGGACGGCGCCGACCTTCGGCCGCCCCCCGGCGAGAGCCCGATCATCGTACTGGTGAACCCGCAGCTGGCCGACAATATCGGCATGGTGGCCCGCGCCATGGCCAATGGCGGCCTGTTTCACCTCCGCCTCGTCGCGCCGCGGGACGGCTGGCCGCAAGCCCGCGCCTTCCGCACCGCGTCAGGCTCCCAGCGCATCCTGGAGGCGGCCACGCTGCACGACACGGTCGCCGATGCGGTGGGGGACTGCCATCGCGTCTTCGCCACCTGCCCGCGGCCCCGCTACGTCATCACCCGCGTGTTCAACGCACGCGCGGCGGCGCAGGAATTCCATGCCGTCAACGCCGGCAATCTGCGTGCCGCCGTGCTCTTCGGCCCCGAACGTGCTGGCCTTACTGCCGATGACCTGGCGCATGCCGATACGCTGGTGCGCTACCCGCTGAACCCCGCGCATAACTCCCTGAACCTGGCCCAGGCGGTGATGATCCTCGCCTATGAATGGTGGATGGCTGCCGAAGAGACGCCACCCCAGCAGTTTCAGACTCACCGGACCAGGCCCGCGACGAAGGGCGAGCTGGACAATTTTATGGGCCATCTGGTGGCGGAGCTCGATGCCTGCGGTTTCCTGCGCAACGCGCCCAAGCGCCCGGGCATGGTACGGAACCTGCGCCACTGGTTCGAACGCGGCGAAATCACCGAGCAGGAACTCAACACCATGCACGGAGTGGTGGCCGAGCTGTCGCGCGGGCGGATGCGCCATGGCCGGCCGGAAGCGCGGGCGACCGACGAGGACTGACCCGCTGCGGATCGCTGCCAGGCAAAAGCGGGCTGCGCCCGATTCGAAGGGCGTGTTCCCGAGGCCCGTGGCCGGTGCTGCTGCCGGGCATCGGCGTTTTGCCGGGAATGGAATTGCCACAATTCACCTTGAAGCTGTTGGTGATCTACATGAAGGTCAGCCGATGAGCTTCGCGCGCCGCGCCCTGCCCGCCATCACCCTCGCCGCGCCGGCACTGGCGCAGCAGGGGCGACCCACCCGGCTGGTTGTCCCCTTCCCGGCCGGCGGCGGGCTGGACACGCTGGCCCGCGCCATCGCGGAAAGGCTGGGCGCGGCCTGGGGCCAGCCGGTGCTGGTCGACAACCGGCCTGGCGGCGCTACCGTCCCCGGCACTGACGCAGTGTGCAAGGCCCCGCCCGACGGCCACACCCTGCTGATGACGGCGGATAATTCCATCACCGCCAACCCGCTCATCATCCGCGGCCTGCCGCACGACCCGATGCGTGACCTCGCACCCGTATCCTTCCTGGTCGAAGTGCATCAGATGGTGTTGGCAACGTCACGTCTGGCCACGCCGGACATGGCCACGCTCATCCAGGCGGCGCGAGGCGGCACCATCACCTATGGCAGCTACGGCCAGGGGAGCCAGCCGCATGTCCTGTTCAGCGCGCTGGCGGCCGATAGTGGGGCCGACTTCACCGAAATCCCCTATCGCGGCCTGCCACCGGCCATCCTGGGGCTGCTGGCAGGCGAGGTGATGCTGACACTGTCGGGCATCGCCTCGGCGCGTGAGCACATCGCCGCCGGCACCATGCGGGCGCTAGCGGTGGGCCGAAGCGCCCGCTTTCCCGCCCTGCCCAACGTGCCCACCCTGGCGGAGGCCGGCCATCACGCCATCGACCCACGCACCTGGTTCGGCGTCTTCGCACCCGCCGCCACCGCGGCCCCGGTCCAGGCGCGGATCAGCGCCGACATCGCGGCCGTCATGGCCGATGCGGCACTGGTCGCCCGCCACCTCACGCCCAACGGCTACACCGTGCACGCCGCCACGCCTGAAGCGTCGCGCGCCCTGGTGGCGGAGGATTTCGCCTATAAGCGCCAGCTCCTGTGCCGCGCCGGGCTCGCCTTGGCTTGACCGCGCTGGCGGGCTGCGCCATAGGCCGGTTCCGCTTTCGAAAACTCTGGGATTTCCGATATGGCTCGCCGCTGCATGATCACCGGCAAGGGTGTGCTGTCTGGCAACAATGTCAGCCACGCCAACAACAAGACGCGCCGCCGCTACCTGCCGAACCTGCAGGAGCAGTCATTTTTCTCCGACGTGCTCGGCACCTCGATCCAGATCCGGCTCAGCGTGAACGGCATCCGCACCATCGAGCATAATGGCGGGCTGGATGCGTTCCTGATCGGAACGCCCGATCGCCGTCTGCCCGATGAGGCACAGACCCTGAAGCGCCGCATCCTGCGCGCCCAGGCCAAGAAGGCCGCAAAGGCAGCCTGAACTCAGCGCGGGCGCTGCGGCGCCGCGCGGCGGCCCTGGGCGGGTCGCGGGTCTGTCGGCCGTTGCGGCTGCGCCCGGTTCAATATGGTCTCGCAGCGTGCATCCTCACCAATACCGAATTCCACGATCGGTAGCAGGGAGAGCGGCGCGCGCAGCACGTTCAACAGTTGGCCGAAACTGCTGGTCGCATCCCGCTCGATGATCACCGGGAAGACCGACGGGTTGCTGAACGTTCCGCTCACGCCCAGGCTTGTCGGCAGCGACGCCACGGTGAAGTGCTTGGCCTGGCTCACGAGGCGCAGGTCCAGCCGCTCATCGCCCAGCCGGATGGTCCCCGAACCCAGGATGGTTGCGTCTTCGGTCTCCAGCAGTAGCGCCCGGGTGTTGAGCACGCCGTTCTGCAGTGCGAAATCGGCCACAAAGCATTCGAGGTTGGTGCGGGACGGGATGCCGAAGGCTGACGCCACCGCATTGCCGAGCCGCAGCCCGGCCAGGTCCACCATGAAAGCGCTGAGATTGCCGCCCGAGGTGCCAAAGGTCACCGCGCCATTGCCGCGGGCCAGGATTTCCGCGGTGGTGCGCCCGGTACCGTCCAGCCGCGCTCGGCCATTGAGCAGCCCGCCACCCCGTCCGCCCACCGCGCGCAGCAGGCGTGAAATGTCCATCCGGGTGAAGCGCGCATCGGCCACCGCATGCACGCCATTCGCCCCCGGCGTCAGGGTGAAATCGCCCACGATCTCGCCACGCCCCATGCCAGCCCGCAGCGGGTGCAGCCGCACCACGCCATCGACGAGGTCGAGGGTGGCGTCCAGGTTATCGATCGGCGCATCGCGGCCGCTGACCTGTGCGGCACGATAGCGCAGATGGATATTCGCAGCCTGGAAGGCAGGCACGTTCAGCGGTTGGTTCGGCAGGACACGATTGTCGTTATCCGTGGCGCCCCGGCCGGGTGTGCCGCCGATGAAGCCCGCCAGGTCGGCCATGTCCACGCGGCGGGAGCGCAGGTCGGCCGTCACATCGGGCTTGGCCCCGCGCGGGTCGATGGTCAGCGTGCCGGCGAGGTCGGTGTTGCCCACTTGGCCCGTCATCTCGGTAAAGCGGAAGCGGTCATCGCCGTAATCAAGCTTACCGGTTACCTGGTAACGCGCCGTGCGCGGGATCGGCACGCCGGTAAGCGGCCGCAGCAGCGCCATGTCGGGGCCTGCCAGTTCCAACCGCACATCGGCGCCGGCCAGCGCCAACGGATTGCGCAGGTGACCCACCAGCCGGCCACGAGTCTGCCCATTCTGGATGCGGGCGTCGATCGGCCATGGCCGCTCAGCATTCTGGAAATCCAGGATGGAACCGCCCACGATCTCGCCGGTCAGCGGCTGGTTGGCGTAGGTGCCGCGGAGGTTGAGCACGATCTCCTGCCGGCCCTCCTGCTCGCGGGTGGCGATCTCGCCCTGGAAGTCGGCGCGCAGGGCCGCATGCACGACGTGTGCCTGGCTGTTTCGGATAACCAGGCTGCGGAATGGTGGCGAGGGCGCCTGGCCTTCGACCGGCGGCGCGCCAGCGGCCACGGAGAAGGTGAAGTTGTTGCTGTTGTCGGCCAGCGACGCAGCCTCGACGCGGGCGCCATCGACATCGACATCGTTAATCACCGCGGTGCGGCCGCGCAGCGACGCCATGCCATCCAACCGCAGTACCAAGGTCTCGATGATCGCAAAGGGCGCTTCGGCCCGGAAATCAGGCGGATTCTCAATCCGGACATTGCGGAGGGTGACCACCGTCACCCGCCCGGGCGAGACATGCATGGAGCCGATGGTGACCTGGCGACCCAGCAGGCCCGAGGCCTGCCGCTGGACCATGGGCGTCACCCAGTCCCAGGAGAAGGTGAGGGCCAGCGCGGCCAGCGCCACCACGGGCACGCCGAGCCACAATAGCCACCGCTTACCGCGCATCGGAACCTCCACCGGACGGGGGAAGAACCCGGCGGGCCGTGCCGGGTTGCGAGTTGTTACGGCTTACCGGGTGCCGGGTCGAACAGCGCCATCTTGTCGGGCTTGCCCTTCCACTCATCGGCATCGGGCGGCGCCTCACCCTTGCGGGTGATGTTGGGCCAGCTCTGCGCGTAGTTGCGGTTCATCTCGACCCAGGCTGTCGCCTTCTCGTCACTGTCGGGCAGGATGGCCTCGGCCGGGCATTCGGGCTCGCACACGCCGCAGTCGATGCATTCATCGGGGTGGATGACCAACATATTCTCACCGACGTAGAAACAGTCGACCGGGCAGACTTCCACACAGTCCATGTACTTGCACTTGATGCAGCTCTCGGTAACGACGTAGGTCAAACATGGCTCCTGTGCCAGATCGAAGGGCCGCGAGACGCGCGGAACCGGAGACATGGCGTTAACCACGCCGCAAGGCAAGCGCAGGCGGGCACCGGGCCTGGTTCGTCGTGGGACGGTTTACGTGGAGGCGCTGGCAGCTGGGTGGCGCGGGAAGCGTGACCCGTCTAGCCGGCGCGCCAAGCGGCCAGCTTGCGATAAATGGTCGACGGGTTGACTTCGAGCAGCGCGGCCGCACGCGGCACGTCCTGCTGGGTGTGATCCAGCGCCGCCAGGATGGCCCGTTTCTCCACCGCGGCCAGGGCTTCGATGAAGGGCGCCGGGGGCGGTTCGGTGGGGCGGTAATCCGGCACGCTCGGGCCGGGCGGCGGCGCGCGCAGGCCGGTTGCCAGCTCCTGCTCGGGCAGCCGGCCGGGGACGGGCGGGCGGCGGTCTGCCCGCAGCAGCATGGCCGGCAGCATGGTCGCCTCCACCGTCTCCGCCTCGTGCAGGACCACCACGTTGCGCATGGCGTTTTGCAGCTGGCGCACGTTGCCAGGCCACGAATATCCGCGGATGGAAGCCTCAGCCTCGCGCGAGAAGCCGCGGAAGTGCCGGCCCTCCTCCTTGCTGAACTGAGCCAGGAAGTGGCGGGCGATCATCAGCACATCCTCACCACGCTCGCGCAGCGGCGGCAGTTCGATCGGCACGACGTAGAGCCGGTAGTAGAGGTCCTCCCGGAAGCGCCCCGCCTCGACCTCGACCAGCGGATCGCGGTTGGTGGCGGAGACGATACGCACATCGGCGCGCTCGGGGCGCGATGCGCCGACGGGCTGGAAGCTGCCAGTCTGCAGGAACCGCAGCAGCTTGACCTGCATCTCCAGCGGCATCTCGCCGATCTCGTCCAGGAACAGGGTGCCGCCCTGTGCCTGCCTGGCCGCACCGGGCCGGTTGTCGGTGGCGCCGGTAAAGGCGCCTTTCACATGGCCAAAGATCTCGCTTTCCAGCAGGTCGCGCGGGATGGCAGCGCAGTTCAACGCCACAAACGGGCCCTTCGCGCGCGGGCTGGATTTGTGAATGGCGTCGGCCGCCAGCTCCTTGCCGGTGCCGCTCTCCCCGGTGACGAAGACATTGGCGCGCGACGGCGCCACCGCCTCTATGGTGCGGTACACCGCCTGCATCACCGGCGCGCTGCCGACGAAGCCGAAGAAGCGCCCACGGTTGAGCCGCTGCTTCACCGCGCTCAACTCGGCCTTCAACGCCCGCTTCTCGAGCGCGTTGTCGAGCGTGACCTTGAGCCGTGCCTTCCCATAGGGCTTGACGATGAAATCCATCGCGCCCTGCCGCATCGCCTCCACCGCCACGTTCACGCTGCCATTGGCGGTGATGACGATGCAGGCAGCCTCGCTACCCTCGGCCCGCAGCCGGCGCATCAGTTCGAAGCCGGAGAAATCGGGCAGCTGCAGGTCGACCAGGATGGCGTCGGGCAGCCATTCGAGCGCCATGGCCAGCCCGTGCGCGCCGGTTTCGGCATGGCGCACGGCATGGCCCAGCTCATCGAGCAGGGCGCGGGTGATCTCAGCCTGGGTCGGCGTATCCTCGACCAGCAGGATGCGGCCTCGCTGGTCGCTCATGCCCGGTGCCCAATGGGCCCACCGCGGCTCATGCCTGGGCGAGGCTGTGCAGTTCGGCAATCGCCAGCCGGCTCTCGGCGGAGAGGCGCGGCAGCAAGGTGGCCGGCGCCTCCGGCTGCAACGGGTCCATGGCCAACCTGGCCTCCGATGCCAGGCGAATGGCACCCACCGCGGCGGCGGCGCCGGCCAGGCTATGCGCGGCGCGTTGGTAGCCATCGGCATTGGCCGTCACGGCGCAGGCCTGCAACTCTGCGGTCAGCCGGCCCAGATCGGTCTCGAAGGTGGCGATGATCCGGCGAAACACCGCCGGCGGCAGATCCTCGGCCAGCTGGCCTGCGATTTCGGGGTCCAGGGCACTCACCATACGTATCCGTCGCATTTCCGCCTGGTAGCGGTCAATCCATCAGAGGTGGAAGCCGGCGACGGTGAACAACCCGATCACGGCGGCGAGGAAGATCCCGGACCCCAGCAGGTAGCCGGAAAGCGACGTCTTTTCGATGTTCCGGCGGATGGGGGCGAAGGGGGCGGCGGCGATCAGTCGGGTCAATGGCGGATATCCTGGATGGGAGTTCTGCTCAGGATGGAGCAGGCGCTGTGCCAGGGTGCACTGAGGGTTTTGCGTCGCAAACTGCGACTATCATTGCAGGGCGCGAAGCCTGGCTTCGACCGTGGCGCGCCAGGGCGCATCTGCCGGCGCATCGGCCAGCAGGGCGGTCCAGGTAGCGCGCGCGGTGTCTGGCCGCCCGGTCGCGGCCTCGGCCACGCCCAACAGGAACCGCAGGCGCGGGTCCTGCGCCGCCTCGCGCGTCGCACGGCTGAGCAGGATGATGGCGGCGGTGTTCTGGCCCCGCTCGAGCTCTACTTCCGCCAGGTCGCCTGCCAGGCCAGGCTCGAAGGCGGCGTCCAAGGCCTCGCGCCAGGCGGCGGCGGCGGCGGGCAAGCCGCCGCGGTTGCGCTCAGCGTTGCCCAGAAGGATGAGGCCGGTGCGGCGCTGCTCGCCCAGCGGAATGCTCTCGATACGCTGGCGAAGCTGGGCCAGCAGTATTTCGTCGCGCGTGCCCAGCTCCTGCCGCGCGGCGAAGCTGGCGGAGGGCATGCCGGGATTGCCGTGCAGCAGATACAAACCAAACGCCAGCGCGGGCACGGCAATCAGCGTGGCCAGCAGCGGTGCGCGGCCGCCGGCCCGCGCCTCAGCGGCGGCGGGGGCGGCGAGGAGGCGGCGCTGCACCTCCAGCCTGGCGTCGGCATGGCCGGCCTCGGCCAGCCGGCCAGCCTCGCGCTCGCGTTCGAGTTCAGCGAGCTGGGCATGGAAAAGCGCGCGATCAGCCTCGGCCCGATCGCGCGCGGCGACGGTGCCGCGTAGCCCGGCGGCCAGGGGCAGCAGCAGAAGGACGGCCAATGCGGCCAACAGCAGCCAGCCGGTCATCGACGCGCCAGCTGTTCGGGCCGCGCCTGTTCCTCGGCGGTCAACGGCGCCGGGCCGGCGGACTGGCGGCGGCGGCGCACCAGTACGAGGCCCAGCAGGAAAGCCAACGCCGGCGTCGCCCAAAGCAATGCCGTGGCGAGGGAAAAGGGCGGCCGCAACAAGATGAAATCGCCGTAGCGGTTGTGCAGGAAGCCGCGCACCGCGCCGTCATCGTCGCCCACGGCCAGCCGTTCGCGGATGACGCGGCGCAGATCGCGCGCCAGGTCGGCGTCGCTGTCCTCGATTGACTGGCCCTGGCAGACCATGCAGCGCACCTCGCGGCCGATGGATTGGGCGCGGGCCTCGGCGGCCGGGTCGGCCAGCCGGTCAGCGGGCAGGAAGGCAGCCAGGGCCAGGCCGGGCAGCAGGGCGAACGGCAGGAGCAGCCTCATGCGTGGCGACGCAGCAGCGGCTTCACGTCCTCGTTCATAATGTCGGCGGTGATAGGCCCGGCATAGCGCCAGCGGATGATACCCTGACGGTCGAGAATATAGGATTCCGGCACGCCATAGACGCCCCAGTCGATGGCGACCCGGCCGGGCGGGTCGGCGGCGAGGCGAAGAAAAGGGTCGCCGCGGCGGGAGAGGAATTGCAGCGCATCTGGCGCGCGGTCCTTGTAGGAGATGCCGAAGATCGGCACGCCCTCGGCACGCAGCGCCATGAGCTGCGGATGCTCGATGATGCATGGCACGCACCAGCTGGCCCAGAAATTCACCAGGCTGGGGCGCTCGAGGCCGCGCAGGTCGGCGCTGGCGAAGCCCGGCAGGGTCGAACCCTCGACCGGCGGCAGGGCGAAGTCGGGCGGCGGGCGGCCAAGCAGGGCGGAGGGGACACCGCGCGGGTTGAACGATCCGTCCTGCAGGCCGGACAGCATGGCCCAGAAGCCTACGCCGGCCGCTGCCGCCACACCCAGCGGTGCGGCCAGTAACAGGCGGCGGCGGTTCAGCACGCCGCTCATGCCGGCGCCGCCACGGCGCGACGGCTCGGGGCTGCCACCCGCACCCGCCGGTCGCTCAGCGAGGTCGCCGCACCGAGCGCCATGGTCAGCGCCCCGAGCCAGATCCACGGCGCGAGCGGGTTGTGGTGGATGCGCAGCACCGCGCCGCCCTCCCGTTCCTCGCCCAGCACGAGATAGAGGTCGCGCATGCCGTTCGTGCGGATCGCCGCCTCTGTGGTGGTGGTGCGGGCGATGGGGAAGGTGCGCTTGGCCGGAGTCATGGTGAAGACGACCGCGCCGTCTACCAGCACCGACACATCGGCACGCCGCGCGGTGAAGTTGGGGCCTGGCGAGTCCCGCACGCCGTCCAGCCGCCATTCATAGCCGGCGAAGGACGTGGACTGCCCGGGGTTCAACGCCACCAACGTTTCAGTGGAAAGCGCCATTCCTGCCACGCCCAGCGCGGTGACGCCCATGCCGGCATGGGCGATGGCCGCACCCCAGGCGGCGCGCGGCAGGGCGCGGGCCCGTGCCCAGGGGTTCTCCGCCCGCCGCACCCGGTCGATGATGTCGGCGGCAGCGCCGAAGATCAACCAAAGCCCGGCAGCGAAGCCCAGCGCCGGCAACGCCCGCTGCCCGGTCAGCACCAGCGCGATGATGAAGCCGGCCAGGGCGACCAGCGCGACCCACCACAGCCGCTGCATTACTGGCCATAGATCGGCCCGTTTCCAGGGCATCAGCGGCCCCAGCGCCATGGCGGCAATCAGGGGCAGCGCCAGCGGCGCCGTCGCCATGTTGAAGAATGGCGGTCCGACGGAGATCATCCGCCCGGCGATCAGGTCGAGAAACAGCGGGTAAAGCGTGCCTACCAGAACCACCGCCGTGATGCAGGAGAGAAGCAGGTTGTTCAGCACCAGCGCACCCTCACGCGAGACTGGCGCGAAGACGCCCTGTGGCGCCATCGCCGGCGCCCGCCAGGCAAAGAGCGCGAAGGCGCCACCCACGAAAGCCCCGAGCATGATCAGGATGAAAACCCCCCGTGCCGGATCAGCGGCGAAGGTGTGCACCGAATTCAGCACGCCCGAACGCACCAGGAAGGTGCCCATCATCGACAGCGCAAAGGCCATCAACGCCAGGAATACGGTCCAGACCTTCAGCGCGCCGCGCTTCTCGACCACGACGGCGGAGTGCAGCAACGCGGTCGATGCCAGCCAGGGCAGCAGCGAGGAGTTCTCCACCGGGTCCCAGAACCAGTAGCCACCCCAGCCCAGCTCGTAATAGGCCCACCAGGAGCCCAGCGCGATGCCGCAGGTGAGGAAACCCCAGGACGCCAGCGCCCAGGGCCGCACCCAGGCGCCCCAGGCGGCATCGACCCGGCCTTCGATCAACGCGGCGACGGCGAAAGCGAAGGTGACCGCGGTGCCGACATAGCCCAGGTAGAGCAGCGGCGGATGCACCGCGAGCCCGAAATCCTGCAGCAACGGGTTCAGACCCTGCCCATCCGGCGCCGGCGGCCATACCCGGTCAAAGGGGTTAGAGGTGAACAGGACGAACAACAGGAAGCCCACGGCGATCGCGCCCAGCACACCCAGCACGCGGGCCTGCAACACGCTGGGCAGGTCACGCCCAAACCCGGCGACGGCTGCGCCGCACAGCGTCAACACCAGAACCCACAGCACCATGGAGCCTTCGTGGTTCCCCCAGGTGCCGGTGATCTTGTAGATCATTGGCTTCGCGGAATGGCTGTTCTGCACGACGTTGACGACCGAGGTGTCGTTCACCGCATAGCTGGTGGCAAGGCATATGAAGGCGACCAGCACCGACAGCATGGCGGCGTTGGCAAGCGGCACGGCGGCCGCCATCAGCCGCGCATCGCGCCGCTGCGCGCCCCACAGGGGCAGCGCCGTCTGCGCTATGCAGAAGGCCAGCGCCATGGCGAGCGCGAAATGGCCAAGTTCGGGAATCATGAGCGACCTCCTGCTGTGGGCCGGCCGCCGGGCGGGGGTGCGGCGCCACTTGCGGGGTTCCAGTGCCCGGTGCGGCGCAGCGCCTCTGCCACCTCGGGCGGCATGTAGTTCTCGTCGTGCCGTGCGAGCACCTCGCGCGCCAGAAACACGCCATCCGGACCCATCTGGCCCAGTGTGACGACGCCCTGGCCCTCGCGGAACAAGTCCGGCAGCACGCCGGAATATTGCACGGCCACCGTGCTCTGCCCGTCAGTGACGCGGAAGCCGATGCGCGGGCGCCCCTCGGGCGTGCTGTCGCGGGTCACGCTGCCTTCCTCGACCAGGCCGCCCAGGCGGAAGGCGCGGGCGGGGGGCGGCGGGTTGGCGGCGATATCGGACGGGCTCTGGAAAAATACCAGATTGTCCTGGAACGCCGTCAGGGTCAGCGCGGTGGCTGTGCCGAGGCCCAAGGCGCAGAGCAGCAGGACGGTCAGGCGGCGGCGGCGGCGCGTCATGTCAACGGGGCTCCAGCCGGGCCAGGCCGGCGCGTGCTGCCCGCAGGCGCAGGATGATAAAACCGGTGGTAAGCGCGAAGCCGCCCAGCACCGCCGCGTAGCTCAGGGTGACGTGCCACCAGTGCCAGCTCATGGAGTGATACCCATCCGGTTGCGAACCTCCGGGGCGGCGCTGTGGCGGCCATCAGGGGAGACGTCCGCCCGCCGCGCCGCGGCCATCTGCAACGCTCGCATCCGCCGCTCCATCAGCCCCGCCCGCGTCGCCGCCAGCGCCAGCGCCCAAAAGGCCAGCGTGAAGCCCAGCCCGCAGGTCAGCAGCGGATAGAGGATGTCTGGGTGCAGCCCCGGTGCGGCGAGGCGTGTCACGCTGGCTGGCTGGTGGAGCGTGTTCCACCAATCCACAGAGAACTTCACGATCGGCACGTTCACCGCGCCGATCAGCGCCAGGATGGCACCCATCCGCGCGCCCCGCTCGGCATCGTCGAACGCCCGGGTCAGCGCGGCATGGCCGACCCACAGGAAGAACAGCACGAGGACCGAAGTCAGCCGCGCATCCCACACCCACCACGTCCCCCACATCGGCCGTCCCCACAGGCTGCCGGTAAGCAGGCACAGCGCGGTGACGGTGGCGCCGATAGGCGACAGCTCACGTGCCGCGATATCGGCCACGGGGTGCTTCCACACCAGGCCGAGGATGCTGAGGATGACCAGCCCGACGTAGCCGCCCATCGCCAGCCAGGCCATCGGGACATGCACGTACATGATGCGCACGGTCTCGCCCTGCTGCCAGTCCGGTGGAGAGAAGGCGAGGCCCCAGGCAAGGCCGATGCCCAGCACGACCAGTGCGGCCACGGTCAGGCCAGGGACCAGCCAGCCGGTCACCCGCATGAAGCGGCCCGGATTGGCAAGGAAGTGCAGGCGGGAGGCGCCTCGGGATGTTGTTGTTGCCGTGCTCACCTCCGCAATCTAGGCACATATCCCGGTAGGTCAAAGCATCGTAATGTTTCGCATGGCGTATTGGTTGATGAAGAGCGAACCGGACGTCTTCGGCTGGGATCAGCAGGTGGCGAATGGGGTGGAACCATGGACCGGGGTGCGCAACGCTTTGGCGTCGAAAAATCTGAAGACGATGAAGCTGGGCGATGAGGCGTTCTTCTATCATTCCAACATCGGCAGGGAGATCGTCGGTGTCGTGAAGGTGGTGCGCGAGGCGTATCAGGACCCGACGGACGATACCGGGCGCTGGGTGTGCGTCGACGTGAAGGCGGGCAAGAAACTGCGGCGGCCGGTGACCTTGGCGGAGATCAAGGCAGACCCGCAATTCGCGGATTTCAAGCTGGTGCGGATGAGCCGGCTTTCGGTGGTGCCGGTCAGTGACGAGCATTGGCAGGCGTTGATGGCGATGGGGGCGGGAAAGCCGCCGGCCTGAGCAGTCAGGCGGGATCAGTCCGCGCGAACTCAGCCGCCATTACGCTCACCGCGCCGCGCCGCTTGGGCCCGTTGCGCCATAGCCCATCGGCCCATGCTCCCCAACGCGGCCGTCGCAGCGGTAGCTCCGCCCGTCCGTACCAGCGCCAGTTGGACGAACACTGCTGGCCGACCCGCTCCGTCACCACGCGCGGTCCACCCCACCATGCTGTTCACCTCGGAATCCAGCACGGCAAAACTTTCCCCGCCTCAACCCCCGCATGCGTTGCAACGAAGCCATACCGCACCGGCTGGCGTGGCAGAGCCTATCCCAGACCGGCCTGGTATGCCGCCAGCGCCGCCATATCCAGCAACTGGTTCACCCCCACCCCCATCGGCACGATCTGCGCCGGCTTGGCCAGGCCCATCAGGATCGGCCCGATGGTCGTCGCACTCGTCAGATGCGGCACCGCGCGCGTGAGGATGTGCGCCGCGTGCAGCCCGGGCATCACCAGGACATTCGCCGGCCCGGTCAGCCGACAGAAGGGATAGGCGGCTGCCCGCAACTTCGGATCCAACGCCACGTCGGCCGCCATCTCACCGTCGTACTCAAAGTCCTGGGGCTCGGCGTCCAGCAGTTTCACCGCGTCGCGCACCGGGCCCGGGATCACGCCTTTGGGGTCGCCGAAGGTCGAGAAGCTGAGGAAGGCCACCCGCGGCTCCAGCCCCATCCGCCGCGCCGCCACCGCCGCGCGTTTGGCAATCACCGCCAGGGTTGCCGCATCGGGCCGTTCATGGATCGCGGTGTCGGCCACCAGCACCGTGCCGGACACCCGCGCCACCATCATGGTCAGGCCAAACAGCACGCCATGCGCGTCAGGCTCCAGCGCCATCCGCACGCCTTCCAGCGCGACCGAATAGCTGCGCGTCTCGCCCGTTACCAGCGCATCCGCATCGCCCACAGCCACCATGCAGCTGGCAAAGACGTTGCGATCCTGGTTGACCAGGCGCTGGCAGTCGCGGAACAAGAAACCGTCGCGCTGGCGCTTCTCGTACAGCCATTCGGCATAGACGCGCGTGCGGTCGGAAAGCCGGGCGTTCAGCACCTCGACCTGCTCGGGCAGCGCCACGCCCAGGGCGGCCACGGTCGCGCCGATCCGGTCCTCGCGCCCCACCAGCACCGGCGTGCCGTAGCCGGCATGGGCATAGGCGATGGCGGCGCGGATCACCTTCTCTTCCTCGCCCTCGGCGAAGACGACGCGTTTTGGAGCACCGCGCACGGCGTCATGGATGTTCTCCAGCGCATTGGCCGCGGCATCCAGCCGGCCCGCCAGGTCGCGCTGGTAGCGCGCCGGGTCGGTCAATGGCTTCTGCGCCACGCCCGATTTCATCGCGGCCAGCGCCACCGCGGTGGGCACACGGGAGATCAGCCGCGGGTCGAAGGCGTTGGGGATAATGTACTCCGGCCCGAAGATCAGCCGCTTGCCGGCGCCGGAGCGTGCGACCTCCTCCGGCACCTCCTCCCGCGCCAGCTGCGCCAAAGCCTCAGCCGCTGCCACCTTCATGGCGTCGTTGATGGTCCGCGCGCGGACATCCAACGCGCCGCGGAAAATGAAGGGGAAGCCCAGTACGTTGTTCACCTGGTTCGGGTAGTCGCTGCGCCCGGTGGCGATGATGCAATCCGGCCGCGCCGCCCGCGCCTCCTCCGGCGTGATTTCCGGGTCGGGATTGGCCATGGCAAAGATGATCGGCGAGGGCGCCATGGCGCGCAGCATCTCGGGCGTCAGCGCGCCCTTGATGCTCAGGCCGAAGAACACGTCGCAGCCCTCCATCGCCTGGGTCAGCGTGCGCCGGTCGGTGGTCACGGCATGGGCCGATTTCCACTGGTTCATGCCCTCGGTGCGGCCGCGCCAGACCACGCCCTTGGTATCGCACAACATGACGTTCTCGGGCCGCATGCCCATGGCCTTGACCAGCTCGGCGCAGGCGATGGCGGCAGCACCGGCGCCGTTGATCACCAGCCGTGTCGTCGCCAGCTCGCGGCCCGTCAGGTGGCAAGCGTTGATCAGCCCGGCGGCCGCCACGATGGCGGTGCCATGCTGGTCGTCGTGAAACACCGGGATGTCCATCAGCTCGCGCAGCTGCTGCTCGATGACGAAGCACTCCGGCGCCTTGATATCCTCCAGGTTGATGCCGCCGAAGCTGGGCGACAGGTAGCGCACCGCGGCCACGAAGGCGTCGGGGTCCTCGGTGTCCACGCACAAATCGATGCCGTCCACGTCGGCGAAGCGCTTGAACAGTGCGACCTTGCCCTCCATCACCGGCTTGGACGCCAGCGCGCCCAGGTTCCCCAGCCCCAGCACCGCGGTGCCGTTTGAGATGACGGCGACAAAATTGCCCTTCGACGTGTAGTCGTAGGCCAGCGACGGGTCGCGCGCGATGTGCAGGCAGGGTTCGGCCACACCGGGCGAATAGGCCAGCGACAGGTCGCGCGCGGTGACCAGCGGCTTGGTCAGCCGGATCTCCAGCTTGCCCGGCCGGCCCTCACGGTGCATCGCCAGCGCTTCCTCGCCGGTGACGCGCGCGGTGCGGATGTCGGACAACGACACGGGGGGCAGGGTGTTGCGGACGTCATCCATCGATCATCGCCTTTTCCGGGTAGTCGAATGTGAGCTCGACCTTGGCGCCGGCCGGGTCGGTCATGAAGATCTGGTGCAGGGGGAAGCCGGGCACCGGCGCCTCGTCGAAACTGACGCCCAGCGCACGCAGGTGCTCGCGGGTGCCCTCGATATCGCGCGACTTGAAGGAGACGTGATCGTATGCGCCCTTTTCCGCCGGTAGCGCATCCAGCCGCGCAGCGATGTGCACGACGGGATTGCCTTCGAGGTAGAACCAGATGCCGGGGAAGCTGAAGTCGGGCCGGCGGCCAGGCTTCAGCCCCAGCACCGTACCGTAGAAATGCTCCATCGCCGGCAGGTCCTGCTCCCGACAGCGAATGGTCATGTGGTCGATCTTGTCCAGTTGCACGGACGGGCTCCCTCAACACGCTTTGTACGCATAGTCACCCGAGGGGCGGCGCGGTGCTAGCCTGGCGGTTCGCAGTTGCGAAGGGGCGTGACGGCGGCGGGTGACGGCAACATGCCGCAGCCCGACGCTGGCCCCCTGCCGCGCTCCGCCATCGCATTGGCGGATGGCGGAGGCTTGCGGCATGGTGCGGCGATGGATGCCCCCACCCTGTCGGCGCACGGCATTGCCGAAGCGCGCGCGCTCGGCGCGACACCGGCCCTGGCGCAATGGTTTGCCGCCAAGGCCGCACATCCGGACGCGCTGATCTTCTTCCGTATGGGCGATTTCTACGAGATGTTCTTCGAAGACGCGCATGCCGGGGCCGAGGCGCTGTCCATCGCGGTCTCCTTCCGCGGCGAGCACCAGGGCCAGCCGGTGGCCATGGCCGGCGTGCCGCAGCACAGTCACGAGGCCTATCTGGCGCGCCTCATCCGCCGCGGCTTTCGCGTCGCGATCTGCGACCAGACCGAGACGCCGGAGCAGGCCAAGGCGCGCAAGGCTTCGATCATTGATCGCCGCGTGGTGCGCGTCGTAACCCCCGGCACGTTGACCGAGGACAGCCTGCTGGAGGCCGCCCGCCCCGCCTGGCTGCTGGCCCTGGTGCCCGATGGCGCCGCATGGCTCGACATCACCAGCGGCATCTTCGAGACCGAGGCCGGCGCCGAGATCACCGCGTTGATGGCCCGACTGGAACCCGCCGAGGTGGTAGCGACCGAAGGCCTGTGGCCGGACGCCACCGCGGCCACACCGCCGCGCGACCCGGCGGGCCGGCTGGCTGCGGCCTTCGGAGTCGCCTCGCTGGAAGGCTTCGGCAGCTTCACTCCCCCCGAAATCGCCGCCGCCGCCATGGTGCTGGAATATGTGCGCGGCACGCAGAACGGCGCCCTGCCGCATCTGATGCGGCCCAGCCCGCGCGGCCAGGCAGGCGTGCTGGCAATGGACGCCGCCACCCGTCGCTCGCTCGAATTGTTGCGGTCAGAGCGCGGCGATGCCCGCAGCACCCTGTTGCACGCGGTGGACCGCACCCTGACCGGCGCCGGCGCGCGGGAGCTGGCGGCGCGCCTGGCCGCGCCCCTGGCCGACCTGCCGGCCATCACCGCCAGGCACGACGCGGTAGCGCATCTGGCTGCCGAGCCCGAACTCCGCGCCCGGCTGCGCGCCGCGCTGAAAGGGGCACCCGACATGGCCCGCGCCCTGGCCCGCCTCAGCCTGGACCGCTTCGCGCCGCGCGACCTGGCGGCGGTGCGCGACGGACTGCGGCGGGCCGAGGCGATGGCGGCGGCGCTGGCGGGCCCGCTTCCGGCACGCCTGTCACCGGCCGACCTGGTGCCCGCCGCCTCCCCCGCCGCCACGCTGACCCTTGCCCTGGCCGATGCCTTGCCCGCCCGGCTGGAAGATGGCGGCGTGGTGGCCGTCGGCTATGACGGCCAACTGGACGCGCTGCGCCGCCTGCGCGACGACGCGCGCGGCGCCATCGCGGCAATGCAGATGGAGCTGGCGCAGGCCTGGGGCGTGGCCTCGTTGAAGATCCGCCACCACCAGCAGATGGGTTACCTGGCCGAAATACCGGCCGCCGCCGGCGAGAAGCTGCTGCGCGACCCGCCCAGACTGCCCGGCGACCAGGCGCCGCAGCACCGCCAGACCATGTCCAGCACGCTGCGCTTCACCTGCGGGGCACTGGCCGAACTGGACCGCAAGCTGGCCCAGGCGGCCGACCAGGCGGCGGGGCGGGAGCGTACCATCGCGCGGCATCTGCGGGAGCTCTGCGTGACCGCCGGCGCCTGCATCACCACCGCCGCCCGCGCCATGGCCGCCCTCGACGTCCATGCCGCCGCCGCGGAGCTCGGCTGGACCCGGCCGCAGATGACCGACGGCGGCGATTTCTGCGTGGTGGGCGGCCGCCACCCGGTGGTGGATGAGGCGCTGCGCCGCGCCCGAGGCCCGGCCTTCGTGCCCAACGACACCAATCTCTCGGCCGGGCAAAGGGTCTGCCTGCTCACCGGCCCGAACATGGCCGGCAAGTCGACCTATCTGCGGCAGAACGCGCTGATGCTGGTGCTCGCCCAGGCTGGGCTGTTCGTCCCGGCGGAGAGCGCGCGGATCGGCGTGGCCGACCGGCTGTTCAGCCGCGTCGGCGCAGCGGACGATTTGGCAGGCGGCCGCTCCACCTTCATGGTCGAGATGACCGAGACGGCGGCGATCCTCAACCAGGCTGGCCCCCGCAGCTTCGTCATCCTGGACGAGGTCGGGCGCGGTACCGCGACATGGGATGGGCTGGCCATCGCCTGGGCAGTGCTGGAGGCGCTGCATGACCGGCTTCGCTGCCGCACCCTCTTTGCCACCCATTTCCATGAGCTGACGGCACTGGCCGGCAAGCTGCCGGAGCTGCGGCTGAACACCATGCGGGTGCGCGAATGGAAGGGCCAGGTCGTGTTCCTGCACGCCGTCGGCCCTGGCGCCGCCGAACGCAGCTGGGGCGTCCACGTCGCCCGCCTGGCCGGCGTGCCGCGCCCGGTGCTGGCCCGCGCCGAGGCGGTGCTGACAGCGCTGGAGGATCGTGCCCGACAGGGCGGCGGCGCGCTGAGCGACGAACTGCCGCTGTTCACCACCCGGCCCAGCCCGGCCCGGCATCCGGTGCTGGATGCCTTGGCCGGCATTAATCCGGACCAACTCTCCCCGCGCGATGCGCAGGAAGCGCTGTACCGGTTGCGCGCGCTGCTGGACGGCGGCTGATCAGGCCCGGGAAGGCAGCCGTGCCAACTGCCGACGCGTCCAGCCGATCAGCCGGCTCTCCATACCATCCATCCGTGCCATCATACCGGGGAAACGCCGCTGGAGCGGGCCCAATGCATTATGCGCCCAGACATATTGCTCACGCATTATGAAGACGCCCAGCAACAGAAAAATCATGCCGTGCAGGAATGGCAGGATGATGCCCACCACGCCGAAGGAGACCAGGCTCCAGCCCGCCAGCTTACGTTTTAAGGAGGGGCGAAGATCTACCACCGGAGGGTGATGGTCGTTCCGTGACAAATTTGCAAGAAATTCCTGGCTGCGTCGCGCCGCAATGCCGCCTTGCAAAATCCACCTATTCCCTCCTGCCTTATCCGGTTTAATGATAGTGTCATGAGGAATATAGCGGCCGAACCGGCCGCGGCCATTGGCCCGAATACGACGATGCGAGGCGAGCAGGCCGCCCTGACGGCGCAGCTCGTGGCGCTGGATCAGCCACAGCCAGGGCCGGCCACGCGCGAGGTCGCCCTGGGCGTGCTGCGACGCGAGCTCGGGCGGGTCCAGGCCCGTGTGCAGGCCGCATTCGAAGGCCGGGAGACGCACGGTCTGGGGGCTGCCCGAAGGCTTTCCGGGCAAATTGACGCCATTATCCTGGCGATCTACAGCTACGCCGAGGCGATGGTGCCGCCGAGCGCGCCCGGCAGCGGCGAACCGTTCGCGCTGGTTGCGACCGGCGGCTATGGCCGCGGCGTGCTGGCGCCTTATTCCGACATCGACCTTTTGTTCCTGACCGGCACGGCCCCCGGGCCCCGCACCGAGCGGCTGGTCGAGTTCATGCTGTATTTGCTGTGGGATCTCGGCCTGAAGGTCGGCCATGCCACGCGCAGCGTGAAGGATTGCCTGGCGCATGCCCGCAAGGACGCCACCATCCAGACCGCGCTGGTCGATGCCCGTTTCATGGCCGGCGACGAGGCGCCCTATCGCGAATTCACCTCCGAGTTTGCGGCGATGCGCGCCGAGGATGGGCTCGGACCCTTCCTCGCCGCCAAGCGTACGGAACGCGCCGCCCGCCATGCCCGCTATGGCGAGACGCCGTTCATGGTCGAACCCCACATCAAGGAGGGCCGCGGCGGGCTGCGCGACCTGCAGACGCTGTACTGGCTCGCCCGGCACGCCTTCAATACCGAGAAGATGCCCGAGCTGGTGGGTGCCCAGAGCCCCGGCGGCGGGCTGCTGGTGGAGGGCGAGGCCCGCGCCATCAAGCGCGCCTGGGACTTCCTCTGGACAGTGCGCTTTCACCTCCATTACGTCACCGGCCGGGCCGAGGAGCGGTTGACCTTCGACCTGCAGCCGGTCGTCGCAGCCCGGATGGGCTATGCCCGGCACGGGATGCAGGACGGTGCCGAGCGCTTCATGAAGCACCTGTTCCTGACGACGCGCGACGTGGTGCGCCTAACCCGCGTGCTGGAGCCGGCGATCGAGCGCGCGGCACTCGGCCCCCCAGCCGTGCGCCGCGGCGGTGATGACGGGCTGGAGGCCGAAGGGCTGGCCTTCGCCGACGGCAAGCTGGTCGCGGCGCCTCCTGACCGCGACTTCTCGCGCGAGCCCATCCTGATGCTGCGCATCGTCCAGGCCGCGCGTGACCGGGCGCTGGAAATCCACCCGCTGGCGATCCGAGCCCTGATCCGCCATGCCCGCCAGGCCGACCAGTTGCGAAGCGACCCCGAGGCCGGGGTGCGCTTTCTCGATATATTGATGGGGCGCGACGCGGCGAAGTGGCTCGGCCTGCTGAACGAGACCGGCTTCCTGTCCCGCTACCTGCCGGACTGGGCGCGCATCGTCGGCCTGATGCAGTTCGACACCTACCATGTCTTCACGGTGGACGAGCACACCATTCAGGCCCTGGGCGTGCTGCAGCAGCTCGGTGCCGGCGCGCTGGACGGGGTGGCGCCGGTGGCGAGCGAGCTTGTCGGCCAGCTGCAATCCCGCCGGGCGCTGTATGTCGCCGCCCTGCTGCACGACATCGCCAAGGGCCGCGGTGGCGATCACAGCGAGCTGGGCGCCCGCCTGGCGACCGAAATCTGTCCCCGCCTCGGCCTCTCGCCCGAGGAGACGGAGACCGTCTCATGGCTGGTGCTGCACCACCTGCTGATCAGTCAGACCGCGTTCAAGCGTGACATCGAAGACCCCAAGACCATCCTGGACATCGCCGACATCGTGCAGTCGCCTGAGCGGCTGCGGCTCCTGCTGGTGTTGACGGTGGCGGACATGCGCGCTGTCGGCCCCAAGGTCTGGAACGGCTGGAAGGCGACGCTGCTGCGCGAGGTGTACTGGCGTGTCTCCGAGGTGCTGGCAGGCGGCCTGACGGTGCCCGAACGCGACGTGCGCGTCGCACGCGCCAAGGAATCGGTGGCCGAGGCGCTAGTCGGCTGGCCGCAGTCGGATATCGAGAAGTACCTGTCGCTGGGCTACCCCGGCTATTGGCTCAGCTTCGACGCCGAGACCCATCTGCGCCATGCCCACATCATTCGCGAGGCGGAGGCAAACAGCGCGCCGCTCACCGTGCGCAGCGCGGTGCTGGAGGCCCGGGCGGTGACCGAGATCACCGTCTACGCGCTGGATCATCCCGGCCTGTTCTCCCGCATCTCCGGCGCGCTGGCCGTGGCCGGCGCCTCGATCGTCGACGCCCGCATCCACACGCTGACCAACGGCATGGCGCTGGACACCTTCTGGGTGCAGGACAGCGCTGGCGGCGCTTTCGACCAGCCGCACCGCCTGGCCCGGCTGTCGGTGTTGATCGAACAGGCGCTGAACGGCCGGCTGAAGCTGGCGCAGGAAATCCGCAAGGTGCGGCGCGAACCGGCGCGGCTGCGGGCGGTAACGGTGCCGGGGCGCGTGGTGGTGGATAACCATGCATCCAACACCCACACCGTCATCGAGGTGAACGGCCGCGACCGGCCAGGCCTGCTGCACGACGTGACGGCGGCGATTTCCGAACAGGGGCTGCAGATCGCCAGCGCCCACATCACCACCTATGGCGTGCGCGCGGTGGACGTCTTCTACGTGAAGGACATCTTCGGGCTGAAGGTGGACAATGAGCGCAAGCTGGCGCCGTTGCGGGTCGCGCTGCTGAACGCGCTGACGCCGCCGGAGCCGGTGCCGGCCTGATCCGGCATGTCCAAGCCATGCCGCTCCGGCACGCTGTGACGGCTGGGTTCAGCCTTCCCGCGATGTCGCCTCCGGCTAACCGGCCTTAGCGATGTTCCGCGCCATCGCGACAGTCGGCGGCTGGACCATGCTCAGCCGCATCCTGGGCTTCATGCGCGACATCCTGATTGCGGCGAAGCTTGGCGCCGGGCCGATGGCCGACGCCTTCTTCGTGGCGCTCAAATTGCCCAACCTGTTCCGCCGGCTGTTCGGCGAAGGCGCGTCCAACGCCGCCTTCGTCCCCGCTTTCGCCACCGCGCTCACCCGGCAGGGGCCGGCGGTGGCGCGGCAGCTGGCCGAACGGCTGGCGACCTTGATGGCGCTGTGGCTGGCGCTGCTGTGTGGGCTGGGCATCTTCTTCATGCCGCAGCTTCTGGCGGTGCTGGCGCCCGGCTTCGGCCCGCGCGGCCCCGGCCAGGTGGCTCTGGCAGTGGAGCTGACGCGCATCGTCTTCCCCTACCTCGTCTTCATTTGCCTCACTGCCCTGGTCTCGGGCGTGCTGAACGCCATGGGGCGATTCACCGCGGCGGCCGCCGCACCCGTCTTCTTCAACATCCTGTCGATGGCGGCGCTGGTGGGGCTCGCGCCCTTCGTGGCCACGCCGGCCCATGCGCTGGCCTGGGGGGTCACCGCCTCGGGCGCCGTGCAGCTGGGGCTGGTCTGGTGGGCCGCGGCGCAGGCGGGAATGGGTCTGCGACCGGCGCTGCCCCGCCTCTCGGCGGCGGAGAAAGCGGTACTGCGCAAGATGCTGCCCGGCCTGCTGGGTGCCGGGGTGACGCAGCTGAACCTGGCGGTGGACGTCATCATTGCCTCGCTGCTGCCGGTCGGCGCGGTGTCGCTGCTGTACTATGCGGACCGGGTGGCGCAACTGCCGCTGGGGGTCATCGGTATCGCGATCTCCACCGCATTGCTGCCCACGCTGGCGGCGCAGCTATCCGCCGGCCAGGCGCTGGCGGCGCATCGCAGCATGAATCGCGGGCTGGAGATCACCCTGGCCTTATGCGTGCCGGCGGCGGTGGCGCTGGCGGTGCTGGCGCAGCCGATCATGGGGGTGCTGTTCCAGCGCGGCGCCTTTACCGCCGCCGATGCGCGGGGGGCGGGCCTGGTGCTGGTCGCCTACGCCACCGGCCTGCCGGCCTTCGTGCTGGTCAAGGCGCTGGCGCCCGCCTTCTTCGCCCGGGGCGACACCCGCACCCCGGTGATCATCGGCCTGGCCTGCGTGGCGCTCAACCTGGCGCTGAACGGGCTGTTCCTGTTCACCGGCTGGCTGGGCGCGCCCGGCATCGCGCTCGCCACCGTCCTCTCTGCCTGGGCCAACGCGCTGGCAATGGGCTGGCTGCTGGCGCGGCGCAGGCTTTGGGTGGCCGACCGGCGGCTACGGCATGGCGTGCCGCGCCAGCTGGCGGCGGCACTGCTGATGGGGCTGGTGCTGGCCGGGCTGAACGCCTGGCTGCCGATGGCGCCGGGCTGGGCCGGCACGCTCACCCTGGGGCTCGTCTGCGCGCTGGGCGCCGCGACCTATTTCGGCACCGCCCAGCTCTCGGGCGGGCTCGACCTGCGCGAGCTGCGCCGGGTGCTGCGCCGGCGAACTTGACCGCCGCGGCCGGGCGGGCGAACCGTTGCGCATGAATCGTGTCTTCTCTGGCATCCAGCCTTCGGGCGTGCCCACCCTCGGCAACTACCTGGGCGCCATCCGCAATTGGGTCCCGTTGCAGCACACGGCCGAATGCCTGTTCTGCATCGTCGACATGCACGCGATCACTCAACGTCAGGACCCGCGGGAGCTCCTTGCCAACACACGTGAGATGGCGGCTTCGCTACTCGCCTGCGGCTTGTCGCCCGACCGCTGCGTGCTGTTCGTGCAGAGCCATGTCGCGGCGCATGCGCAGCTGGCCTGGGTGTTCAACTGCATCGCGCGCCTGGGCTGGCTCAACCGGATGACGCAGTTCAAGGACAAGGCGGGAAAGGACCGGGAGGCCGCGTCCACCGGCTTGTACGTCTATCCCAACCTGATGGCGGCCGACATCCTGGTCTACCACGCCACCCAGGTGCCGGTGGGCGACGACCAGCGGCAGCATCTGGAGCTGGCGAATGACATCGCGGAGAAGTTCAACCACGACTATGGCGTCGACTTCTTCCCCCATGTCGAGCCGCTGATCCAGGGCGTTGCCGCGCGCGTCATGTCGCTGCGCGATGGCACCCGCAAGATGAGCAAATCCGACCCGTCCGACCAGTCGCGCATCAACCTGAACGATGACTCCGACACCATCGCCAACAAGATCAAGCGCGCCACCACGGACGCCGATCTTCTGCCCGACAACCTGGCCGCGCTGGAGGGCAGGGCCGAGGCGCGCAATCTCGTCGGCATCCTCGCGGCAGTCACCGGCAGCACGCCCGAAGCAGTGCTTGCCGCCCATGCCGGAAAGGGCTTCGGCGCCTTCAAGCCGATGCTGACCGACGCGCTGGTCGCCCATCTTGGCCCCATCCGCGCCGGGATGCTTCGGCTGCTTGAGGATGCCCCCGCGCTGGACACAGCGCTGCGCCTGGGCGCCGAGAAGGCCGAGGCGATGGCCGAACCCATCCTCAAGCGTGCCTACGAGATCGTGGGCTTCCTGGCGCGGCGATGAGCCAGGCGCCGCCCAGCCTCCGTCGCGGCGACCCGGCGCCCTACTGGGTTGCCGCGACCGACGCCAACCCTCGCTTCGTCTTCTCCTCGCTGGCCGGCCGTTACGTGCTGCTGGGCTTCCTCGGCAGCGCCGGCCAGCCCGGCACGGCCGACATCCTGGCCGCGCTGGACGCCACCATCCTGAATGGCGACCACGCCTGCGCCCTGCTCATCAGTGCGGACCCGGCCGACCAGGCGCAGAAGCGCATCCCGCACCACCTGCCCTCCTGGCGCGGCGTGTGGGACTTCGATGCCGCTGTCAGCCGCGCCTACGGCGTCGCCGGCGCGCGCTACGCCGCCTGCTGGATCCTGCTCGACCCGCAGCTGCGCGTGCTGGCGACCGCGCCGATCGCCGCGCTGCCCGCGATGCTCGGACATATCGCTACCCTGCCACCGCCCAGCCTGCACGCCGGCAGCGCCGTCCCGGCACCCGTCCTCGTGCTGCCCCGCATCTTCGAGCCTGAGCTTTGCCGCGCCCTGATCGCCGAGTACGACCGCCAGGGCGGCGAACTGAGCGGCTTCATGCGCGAGATCGATGGAAAGACCGTGGCGGTGCAGGATCGCGGCCACAAAGTCCGCCGCGACGTGCTGCTCGATGACGGGCCACTGAAGACCGCCATCCAGCAACGCATCGCCGGCCGCCTGGTGCCGGAGATCGCGCGCAGCTTCCAGTTCCAGGCCACCCGGCTCGAACGCTATCTGGTCGCCTGCTATGCGGCCGAGGAGGGCGGCCATTTCGCACCGCATCGCGACAACACCACCAAGGGCACGGCGCATCGGCGCTTCGCCGTCTCGATCAACCTGAATGCGGAAGATTTCGCGGGCGGCGACCTGCGCTTCCCCGAATTCGGCAGCGCCACATACCGCCCCCCGACCGGTGGCGCGGTCGTGTTCTCCTGCTCGCTGCTGCACCAGGCGCTGCCGGTCACCACCGGCCGCCGCTATGCCTTCCTGCCCTTCCTGTATGATGAGGCGGCGGCGGCGATCCGCGCCGAGAACCTGAAGTTCATCGCTGGAGCCAGCTGACCAGCGCATCCTCGGCGTCCGGCCCCTGGTCATATGCCTCCAGCGCGCCGTCGCGGAACATGGCATAGCCGTCACCCCCGGCGCGCAGGAAGGAGTTGGTGGCGACGACATAGGCACGGCCAGGATCCAGCGGCAGCCAGCGCTCACCCTCCAGCACCTCGACCATGCCAACCCGGCTGCCCGGCGCGCCCTGCACCGTCTCGAAGCGCAGGCCCCACAGCTGCGGGTAGCGCCCGGCCTGGTCCGGCAGCCGGCTCAAACCGTTCTCCAACGCTTCGCGCAGCGTGTGGCCGCGCAGCACCACTCGCGCCACGCTGTTCTGGAACGGCAGTGTGGTCAGCACATCGCCCCAGGTGATACCGCCACCCGGCAGGCCGGCGCGGATGCCGCCACCGTTCATCCAGCCGATTTGCGCATCGGGGATGGCGGCGCGCATCGAATGCGCGATCAAGCCGCCCAATTCGCATGCGGCACTGCCGCAGGCGATCGCGTCCAGCGGCCGCTCCAACCGCGCCACGGGCCGGCGGCGCAGTTCCTCCAGCGGTAGCGCCAGTCCGGCAACGAGCGCGGCCACCGGGCCATCCTCCGGCAGATCGGGCGTCAGCTCACGCATCTCCCCGCCATGCCGCAGCACGCGGCCATTCGCGTCCAGGTCGAGGTCCAGACGACCAAGGTAGCGGCCATGCGCGCCGGCCTGCACGATGCGCACGGCGCCCACTTCCAGCGGGTGTGGCCCGACGGCGCGGTCCAGGCCGTTGGCCAGCAGGCTGTGCGAATGCCCGCCCAGGATGACGTCAACACCTGGCAAGTTGGCGGCCAGCCAGCGATCCGCCGGCAGGCCCATGTGGCTGAGCAGCAGGATGGTGCATGGCCCGGCGCGCTTGGCCTCCCAGATCTGCCTGTCCGCCGCCTCCGCCGCGTCGGTGAAGCGCAGGTTGGGGCCGGGAGAGGAGATGTTGGCGGTGTCCGGGGTGGTGAGGCCGATGATCGCGAGCCTTGCACCGCCCAGCACCATCTCCAGCCGCGGCCGCACCCGGCCTGCGAGCAGCGGCTCGCCCGTCGCGTCCAGATTGGCCGAGAGCAGCGGGAAGGGCACCGCATCGGCATAACGCGCCAGCGTCTCCGGCCCGTTGTCGAACTCATGGTTGCCCAGCGCCATCGCCGCCGTGCCCAGGGCACGCTGCACCGCGGCCTCGGCCAGGCCGCGGTGGTGGCTGTAGAACAGGCTGCCCATGAACTGATCGCCGCCATCTAGCAGCAAGGCGGCGCGCCCCTCCGCCGCCGCGGCCCGCCGCCCGGCACCCACCGCCGCGGCCAGCCGGGCCGAGCCGCCGAAGCACGCGCCGCCCGGGCGGCAGGCCGCGCTGGTGGCCGCAATGGGGAGGTGCCGGCTGTGAAAGTCGTTCATGTGCAGAAGCGCCAGGCGGGCAGTGGCGTCTGCGCCCCGCTGGGCCTGCGCGGGCCGCAGCGCCGGCAGCGCCAGTAATGGAAAGGTGCGTCGTTTCATCGTCATGGCGCCTATCAGGCCCTGGCAACATCAGGACATGCAAGGTGAAGGCGATGACATCGCCGCATGCCCTGACAGCGCCGCATTCCAGGGTCCATAAGCAACCTACCCGCCGGAGCTGTGATTGCGATGCAGGTCTACCTGCCCATCGCCGAGATGAGTGTGGATGCCTTCCTGGTGATCGGCATCGGCTTTGGCGTGGGCTGGCTGTCGGGGCTGTTCGGCGTGGGCGGCGGGTTCCTGCTGACGCCGGCGCTGTTGTTGCTGGGCATTCCCGCCCCCGTCGCGGTGGCATCGGGCGCCAACCAGGTTCTGGGCGCGTCGACCTCGGGCGTCATCGCCCAGTCCCGCCGCGGCAATGTGGACTGGGTGATGGGGCTGGTGCTG
>JACMRO010000448.1 GCA_014376425.1 Rubritepida sp. | reverse complement strand
TACGCGTAATGTAATGTCCTGGAGTGTCAACACTGTCATGGCTGCGGCTTTTAACAGTGTGGATCGTAGCTGTAAGGTGGCAATTGTGAGATTGGACGATGAGCGGGAGAGCCAGAACGTCGAGGACCGCCGAGGCGGCGGCGGCGGGGGCGGATTTCCGGGCGGCCGCATCGCGGGCGGCGGGCTTGGAATGGTAGCGATCGCACTGGTCGCGATGTTCCTGGGTGTCGACCCGGGGCAGTTGATGCAGGCCATCGACGGCGGCGGCGCGGCGCCCAGCCAGCAACAGCAGGGTCGCGCACCGGAAACGGCCAACGACCCCAATGCCCGCTTCGTGTCGCAGGTGCTGGCCAGCACGGAGGATGTTTGGACCGCCGCCTTCCAGCGCGCTGGCCGGCAATATGAGCCGCCAAGGCTGATCCTGTTCTCGGGCGCCACCCAGTCTGGCTGCGGCGCGGCCCAGGCGGCCATGGGGCCGTTCTACTGCCCCAATGACCGGCGGGTGTATATCGACCTGGTGTTCTTCCGGGAGATGGAACGGCGGTTGGGCGCCCCTGGCGATTTTGCCCGGGCTTATGTCATCGCCCATGAGGTCGGGCACCATGTGCAGAACATGCTCGGCATCCTGCCCCGCGCCCAACAGCAGCAACAGCGTGTGGGCGGCACGGGGGCGGCGGCTATCTCGGTTCGGGTGGAATTGATGGCGGACTGCCTGGCCGGGTTCTGGGCACGGCGCGCCAACGAAATGCGGCAGATCCTCGAACAAGGCGACATCGAGGAGGGGCTGCAGGCCGCCGCAGCGGTAGGCGACGACAGACTGCAGGGGAACAGCGCGCGCCAGGAGCACTTCACCCATGGCACCAGCAGTCAGCGCGCCCAGTGGTTCCGGACGGGGCTGCAGGCCACCGATGTGGAAGGCTGCGACACCTTCGGCCGCGACTGAAGCGCCGGCGAGCTAATTCGGCTCGGTCGATCCCGGCAGCACGTCTTCCCAGAGGAGTCGCGCTTCGCCGACCGGCCCGCGGCGGGTGCCGACACTGAGGACACGCCAGACACGCACCTCGCCATCGCCCGTGGTGAAGGTGAGGACGTCGCCGGCCCGCAAGCGGGAATGGGGTTTGTCCGTGGACTGCCGATTCAAGCGAAAGCCGCCACCCCGGACCGCTGCTGTACAGGCGGACCGGGTTTTCGCCAGCCGGGCATACCAGAGCCAGACGTCCAGCCGCTCCCAGCGATCCGATTCGGTCATCCCCGAAGCGAGGTCATTTCAGTTTGAGCGCTGCCAGCTTCGCGAAGGGATTGTCCTCGGCTGGCGTTACCACGCGATCCTGATGGTAGACCCGCGTCTCTGGTCCGCCCGATCCCCTGTCCTCCCGCCGCGCTGGGCGGGGGCCCTGATCGGAACGGTCGCGCGGACCACGGCTGCGTTCGCCTGACGGGCCGCCCGTCTTACCGAATGCGCCGCCGGGCGCCCGTGGTTTCCGCGCATCGTCACGCCGTGGATCTCGGGCCGGGGGGGCCTCCGCTACCGGAGTCTCGGCAGGTGGCGGCGTTGGCATCTCGGCGCGCGCATTTTCCTGACGGCCCGGTCGGCGATTCTCACCGTCTCGGCGGCTGGGGCGGGGGCTGCGGCTTCTCTCCGGCGCTGCGGGACGTTGCCAGGCGACCATCATGGGACGGGTCGGGCCCTGCTCACCTTCATTCAGCGCTTCAGCCTCGATCACCCGGAACCCCAGGCCCGCAAGCACCGGTGCTACCAGGTCACCCTTAATGGCGAAGCGCCCGAGTATTTCGGGTGGCAGTGGCGACGGGGCGCGACGCGTAAGATAGCTGAGTTCGCCCGCAATGCGCTCCGCCACATCCAGCCTGAGGTACAGCGGACCAGCCAGAACCCAGCCGATGCTCTCAGCGAAGCCGGGCAACCACGACAGCGCCATGACGCCATCGCTCGGCAGCGAAACCAGCCCCGCGGCGGGCAGGTTCGGTGTCGGGAT
>JACMRO010000447.1 GCA_014376425.1 Rubritepida sp. | reverse complement strand
GTGGCCGCCCTGCCCGGCGCCTTCGTCCCCGGCACCGGCATCACCCTGAAGGTCGGTGAGATCCGCGGCGTGAGGTCGGAGGCGATGATGCTCTCGGCCCGGGAGATGGGCCTGGGCGACGACCATTCCGGCATCATGGACCTGCCCGATGACGCGCCGGTCGGCGCCCGCTACGTCGACTACGCGAAGCTCGACGACGCCGTCATCGAAATCAAGGTCACCCCCAACCGTGGCGATGCGCTGAGCGTGCACGGCATCGCCCGCGACCTGGCCGCCGCCGGCCTGGGCAAGCTTCGCCCGCGCGATGTCCACATCGCCACCCCCGCCTACCCCAGCCCGCTGGCCTGGCGGATCGCCGACCCGCGCGCCTGCACCTGGGTCGTGGGCCGCGCCATCCGTGGCGTGAGGAACGGTGCCTCGCCGGACTGGCTGCAGAAGTGGCTCATCGCCGTGGGCCTGCGGCCGATCAACGCTCTGGTCGATGTGACCAACCTGTTCACTTACGGCATCGGCCGACCGCTGCATGTGTTCGACGTGGCCAAGGTGCGCGGCGGCACCCTCACCATGCGCATGGCCCGCCCGGGCGAGACCCTGGCCGCGCTGAACAACAAGACCTACGCGCTGACGGATGAAGACGGCGTCATCGCCGACGAGGCCGGCGCCGAAGCCCTGGGCGGCATCATCGGCGGTACGCACACCGGCTGCGACGAGCACACCACCGAGTGCTTCATCGAAAGCGCCCTGTTCGACCCAGTGCGCATCGCGCTGTCCGGTCGCCGCCACGCCATCACCACCGACGCCCGGCAGCGCTTCGAACGCGGCCTGGACCAGGCGCTGCCAAGGCAGGCGCTGGAAATGGCCACCGCCGCCATCATCGAACTCGTCGGCGGCGAGCCCAGCGAGATCTCCGAGGCCGGCGCCGGGCCTGACTGGCGCCGCAGCGCAACCCTGCGCTTCGAGCGCCTGGCCGGCCTGGGCGGGCTGGACGTGCCGCGAGACGAGGCCATCGCCCGCCTCGAACGTCTCGGCTTCTCGACCCTGATGCAGGACGCGACGTCGGTTACCGTGGCCGTGCCGTCCTGGCGAAACGACATCGCGGCACCCATCGCGCTGGACCAGGACCCCGGCCTGCCCGCCTTGCGCGCCCAGGCCGCCCGCGAGGGCTGCGCCGCCACCGAGGCCGAGGCCGACCTGGTCGAGGAAGTGTTGCGCCTGGGCGGGCTGGACGCCATCCCCGCCGTCTCGCTGCCGGTGGCCACGCCGGTGCCGGCTCCCTCGCTCGATGCGAAGCAGCGGCGCAGCATTCTGGCCCGTCGCACGCTGGCGGCCCGCGGCTGCCAGGACAACGTGACCTACGGCTTCGTTGCCGGCGCGACAGCCGCGCTCTTCGGCGGCGGCGACCCGGCGCTGACCCTGCACAACCCGATCGCCGCCGACCTCGACCAGATGCGCCCCACACCGCTGACCGGCCTGGCCCTCGCCGCGGCTGGCAATGCGGCACGCGGCCAGCCCGACTTGGCGCTGAGCGAGGTCGCCGCCGGCTATCGCGGCACGACGCCGGGGGGCCAACTGGCCATGGCCTGCGCCCTGCGCACCGGCGCCACCCCGCTGAGCTGGGCCACGCCGTCGCGGCCGGTCGACGCGCTGGATGCCCGGGCCGATGCCCAGGCGGTGCTGGAAGCGCTGGGCGTCCCCATGGGCAGCGTCACCATCACCACCGACGCGCCGGCGCACTACCACCCCGGCCGAAGCGGCAGCCTGCGGCAGGGGCCCCGGATCGTGCTGGCGCATTTCGGCGAGCTTCATCCGCGCCTGCGCGACAGCCTGAGCCTGCCGCTGGCCGTTGCCTGCGAGGTCTTCCTCGACGCGATTCCCGAGCCGAAGCTTCGCCGGAAGGCGGCGCCCGACCTGCCCCCTTTCCAGCCGGTGCGACGCGACCTCGCGTTCCTGATCGATGCCGCAATGCCGGCCGTCACCCTGCTTCGCGCCGCCCGTGCCGTCGATCGGGCACTGATCAGCGATGTGATGCTGTTTGACCGCTATGGAGGCGAAAGGCTGCCTGAGGGAAAGGTCAGCCTGGCCATCCAGCTCACCCTGCAGCCGCGCGAGCGGACCCTGACCGATGCCGAGATCGAGGCCGTGGTGCAGAAAGTGACAGAGGCGGTCGGCCGTGCGACCGGCGGGGTGCTGCGCGGTTGATGCCCCGGCGCGCGGGCGACCGGGCGTGAAGCCGGCCGGGCGCCGCGCCACGCTCCCGCCATGAAGCCGCCGTGCCACGGCGGCATTGCCGCGCCATTTGAATCGCCGATGAACCGCCCATGAACCACCCATGACCCTCCCCCTGCCGCTGCGCTGGTGGCTGGCGCTTGCGGCCCTTCCAGCCATCGTGCTCGCCATCCGCGCCCTGACCTTCCTGCCCTCGGTGGTCGACTGGGATGAGAGCCTCTACCTGCTACAGGCGCGCGAATGGCTGCGCGGCGGCTGGCCGTTGGTGGCGGCGTGGGACATGCACCCGATCGGCGCACCGGCCATGTTCGCGGCCGCGCTGGCGGGCTTCGGCGAGAGCATCTTCGCGGTCCGGCTGCTGGGCGTGCTGTGCGTGGCGGCCACCGGCTGGGGGCTGTTCTTCGCGGTACGCGCCGCCGGCGGGCCTGCCGCCACCGGCTACGCCGCGGCGCTTCTTTACGCCGGTTACAGCCTGGCGCAGGGCGGTGTGTCGGTGAATGCCGAATTGCTCTTCGCCCCCTTCACCACCGCCGCCATCGCGCTGGCCATCAACGCGGCGCCGCACTGGCCGCGCCTGGCCTCCATCGGCCTGCTGATCGGCTGGGCGATGTTGATCAAGCCGGTGGCGGCGCCTGAAGGCTGCCTGGCCTTCGCATTGCTGGTCGGTCCCTCCTGGTGGCGCGGTGAACTGCCCTGGCGACGGCTGGCCGGCATGGCGGCCGGCTATGCCGCGCTCTGCGCCCTGCCGACCTTCGGCTTCGGCGTCGTCTATGCCCTGCGTGGCGAGTTGGATGCTTATCTGGACGGCAGCTTCTTCGCGCCTTTCCGCTACGCCCAGGGGGCGGCGGGGCGGGACGCCGCCTGGCGCGTCGTCGCCGCCGGGGGGCAGTTCCTGTGGCCGTTCCTCCTGGGTGGGGCGGCGTTGCTGTGGGCGCGCCGCTCGGCATTGACCGGGCTGGGCCTGTGGTGGCTGCTGGCTGCCAGCGTCGCGGTGGCGGGCCCGGCGCAGTTCTTCCCGCATTACTTTCTGATCTGGCTGCCGGCGCTGAGCCTGCTCGCGGCCGCGGGCAGCATGGCCCTGGCGCGGCGCCTGGCGCCCGCCCGGCCCGGCGCCACACTGGCACTGCTGGTGGGCCTGGTGGCGCTCGCCCCCTGGTGGGCTGACATGGTCCCGCGCATCGCCCGCGGCCCCGCCCTGCTGCAGCCTGATACCCCCGCCCGCATCGCCGCCGCCATCGCGCGGGACCTGCCGCCGGGCGCGGCCATCTTCGTGCCCAACTATCAGCCGGTGGTGTATTTCCTGGCCGGAGCCGCCATCCCTACCCGCTTCCCCTTCCCCGTCCACCTGACCGGCGGGTATGCTCGCCTGGCCGGTAATTCCACCGATGGCGAGGTCGACCGCATCCTGGCGACGCGGCCGCGCTCCATCGTCGTCGATCGCGGCTGGTGGGGGACCATGCGCCCGGCGGCAGCCACCGCCATCGCCGCCGCGCTGGAACGAGGCTATGAGCTGGCCGGGTTGTTCTACGAAGAACGCTACGCCATTGAATTGTGGCGCGTGCCCGCCCCACCCGGGGCGCCATCCGGGGCGCCATCCGGGGTGCCATCCGGAACGCCTCCGGGGAGCTGCCAGG
>JACMRO010000038.1 GCA_014376425.1 Rubritepida sp. | reverse complement strand
GCCCCGGCCAGGGGCCGCCGATGGCGCCGAGGCCGGCACCCGGGGCCCCTCGCACCAGCCCCCGTTCCTCCGGCGACAGCGCCGCCAGCATTTCGGCCACTGTGACCGTCAAGCCCGGCGGATTGACCCCGCGGTCCAGCCCCAGCGGCGCCGTGTCCATGAAGCCCGCATGCAGCAGCCACTCCACCACCACGCGGGGCGAGGAGACCCACAAGGCAAAATCATCGCCCACAGGCAGCGTGGCCTGCAGCCCCAGCAGCGGCTCGCGCAGCACCGACGAGACGAAGGACGAGGCCGCCGCATTGGGCCGCCCCGGCCGCACCATCACCGTGGGCAGGCGGATGCTGACGGCGTCGACCAGACCGCGGCGCGAGGCGTCCTGCAGGATAAGCTCCGCCGCCGCCTTCTGGGCACCGTAGCTGTTCTCCGGCATCTGCCGGGCATCGTCGGCCAGCACCGCCCCCTGCCCGCCGCCAAAGCTGGCGACGGAGCTGGTGAAGACGATTCTTGGGGGTTTCCGGAGGTCGCGTGCCGCTTCGATCACCGCCAGCGTGCCGCCCAGATTGACCCGCATCCCAAGGTCGAAATCCGCCTCGGCCGCGGCACTCACCACGGCCGCCAGGTGAAAAATGATGTCGGTCCCGGGCGGGATCGCGGCGCCCGGCGCGCCAACATCGCCGGCCACGCAGCGCACCGGGAAGGGCGCGGCGACCGGCGCCGGCTGCACCATGTCGAACAGCGTCAGCGAGGACACCCGCCCCTCCGCCGCCAGCCGCGCCGCCAGCTTGCGGCCCAGGAACCCGGCCCCGCCCAGTATGGTGATGTGCATCTCGCCGCTTCCCCGAAACTGGAGCAGCATGGCGCATGATTGGTGACCATCCCACCCGCCTCTTCGTCAATCCCCGCCAGGGCGTGCCCGGGGTGGTCGTGCTGACCGAAGGCGGCTTCCGCCGGGCGGTGGCCGAGATCACCGCCTGGCCCGGCTACGCCCCCACGCCGCTGCGCGAACTGCCGCCGCAGGGCTTCGCCAGCCTGCATTACAAGGACGAGGCCGGGCGCTTCGGACTGGGATCATTCAAGGCGCTGGGCGGCGCCTATGCGGTGCAGAAGCTGGTGGTGGGCGAGCTGGCCCGCGCCGGCATCCGCGCCACCGGCGCCGAGGTCTTCGCAGGCCGCCACGCGCCCGGCGTGACCGTCACCTGCGCCACCGACGGCAATCACGGCCGCTCCGTCGCCTGGGGCGCCCGCCGCTGCCGCGCCGGCTGCGTCATCTTCGTCCACCCCGGCGTGACGCAAGGCCGCCGCGACGCCATCGCGGCTTACGGCGCCGAAATCCGGGAGGTGCCTGGCAACTACGATGACAGCGTGCGCGCCGCCACGGCCGCCGCGCAAACCCATGGCTGGCATGTCATCAGCGACACCTCCTGGCCGGGATATACGGAACCACCCAGGGATGTGATGCAAGGCTACCGTCTGATGGCCGAGGAAGCCCTGGCGGCGATGCCCAGCCCGCCCACTCATGTCTTCATCCAGGGCGGCGTCGGCGGCGTGGCGGCAGCGGTCGCGGTGCAGCTGCGCGCGCGCCGCATCCCGGCGAAGCTGGTCGTGGC
This sequence comes from Rubritepida sp., assembly GCA_014376425.1. Lineage (GTDB taxonomy): Bacteria > Pseudomonadota > Alphaproteobacteria > Acetobacterales > Acetobacteraceae > Rhodovarius. The sequence goes on along the minus strand of JACMRO010000038.1, from coordinate 3,850 downwards.
CGAACCCGAGGCCGCCGCCTGCCTCCTGCTGAGCGCCGAGCGCGGCGCACTCAGCGTCGTGTCTGGCGACCTGCCCACCCTCATGGCCGGCCTGGCTTGCGGCGAGCCCAGCCTGCTCGCCTGGCAGGAGCTTGAGCGCAGCGCCCACGCCTTCATGGCGGTGCCCGACGCCGCCGCAGTCGAGGCGATGCGGTGGCTCGCCGACCTGGGCATCGTAGCCGGCGAATCCGCCGTGGCCGGCCTGGTTGCCGCCATTCTGGCCGGCCGCGCCGGCGCGCTCGGGCTGGGGCCCGACAGCCGCGTGCTGGTCTTCGGCACCGAGGGTGCGACTGACCCCGAGCTCTATGCCCGGCTGGTCACGGAGCCCTTCACCCCGCCGTCATAAATCTGGCATGGTGCGGTCATGTCGCGCCGGTAACGCCCGCCGGCCAACAAAATTCTGGGGAGCGCAATCGCATGAATCGCCGCATATTCGGCCTGGCCACCGCCGGCCTTGCCACCACCAACCTGGCCACTCCCGCCCTCGCGCAATCCACCCCCGTCGAGCTGCAGTTCTGGCATGGGCTGCCGCAGCCGCTCGGCGGCCTGCTGGAAGCCATCGCCACCCGCTTCAACGAGAGTCAGGCGCGCTACCGCATCCCCGCCTCCTTCCGCGGCTCCTACCCGGAGACCATGGTCGCCGCCATCGCCGGCTTCCGCGCCTCCACCGCGCCACACATCGTGCAGATGTTCGAGGTCGGCACCGGCACGATGATGGCCGCTGGCCGCGCGGTGAAGCCGCTGCATGAGCTGCTGGCCGAGACCGGCGTGCGGATCGACTTCGACGACTACCTGCCGGCCGTGAAGGGCTATTACAGCCTCGCCGATGGCCGGATGATGTCGATGCCGTTCAACGCGTCGACGGCGATCATGTTCTACAACAAGGACGCGTTCCGCCGCGCCGGCCTGAACCCGGACCAGGCGCCGACGACCTGGGCGCAGCTGCGCCAGGCCGCGACGAGGCTCAAGGCAGCCGGCCACGAAATGCCCTTCACCACCGCCTGGCCCACCTGGTGCCAGGTCGAGCAGGTCTCCGCCATCCACAACATGCCGCTCGCCACGCTGGATAACGGTTTCGGCGGCCTGGGCGCCGAGCTTGCTATCAACAACCCGCTGCTGAACCGGCACCTGACCACACTGGTGGAAATGGGCCGCGAGGGCACCTTCCGCTGGGGCGGGCGGGATGGCGCGGGCGATGCGCTATTCGCCAACGGGTCGGCCGCCATCATCCATGCCAGCTCCGGCGCGCGGGCACGTTTCGTGCGCGAGGTTCCGGGGGGCGTGGCCAATATCGGCGCGGCGATGCTGCCCTATTATGACGACGTGGCCGGAGCGCCGCTGAACTCCATCATCGGCGGCGCCAGCTTCTGGGCGTTAAACCGTGGCCCCAACGCGACCCGTTCGGCCGAGGAGAACCGCGGCATCGCCGAGTTCTTCGCCTTCCTGGCGCAACCCAGCGTGGCCGCTGGCTGGCACACCGAGACAGGCTTCCTGCCGGTGACGAAGACCGCCTTCGAGCAGGTGCGCGCGAGCGGATTCTACACCCAGAACCCGGGCGCCGACACGCCCATCCAGCAGCTGCTGCGCGGCGGTGGTCAGACGACCGGCAACACCCGCGGCATCCGCCTGGGCGGCTTCGTCGAGATCCGCGTGATCATGCAGGAGGAGATGGAGCGCGCCCTGCAAGGTGGCCAGACGCCGCAGCAGGCGCTGGCCAGCGCCGTCACGCGCGGCAATGTCGTGCTGCGGAACTTCGAGCGGTCCAACCGGGCGTGAGCCGGGCGGCGCCAGCCTCGTTCCTGTTCCGAGGCACGGCGCTGCCCTGGCTGCTGCTGCTGCCGCAACTGGTCATCACCGGCCTGTTCTTCTTCTGGCCGGCCGGCCAGGCGGTGTGGCAGTCGCTGCTGCGGGAGGACGCGTTCGGGCTTCGGTCGGAATTCGTCGGCATGGAGAATTTCGCCGATGTGCTTTCCGACCCGACCTGGCTCGGCGCTTTCGGCCGCACGCTGGTGTTCTCCTCGGCGGTCGCCTTCCTGGCACTGACCGCGGCCCTGTTCCTGGCGGTGCAGGCCGACCGCAACATCCGCGGCAGCAACGCCTTCAAGACGCTGCTGATCTGGCCTTATGCCGTCGCACCCGCGGTGGCCGCGGTGTTGTGGCTGTTCATGTTCCACCCGCAGATCGGCATCTTCGGCCGCATGCTGAATGCCGCCGGCATCGCCTGGGACTACAAGCTGAACGGTGACCAGGCGATGCTTCTGGTGATCGTGGCATCGGCATGGAAACAGGTCAGTTACAACTTCATCTTCTTCCTGGCGGGGCTGCAAAGCATCCCCAAAGCCGTGTTGGAGGCGGCAGCGATCGACGGCGCCAGCCCGCGTTACCGGTTCTGGACCATCATCTTTCCACTGTTGTCGCCGACCGCCTTTTTCCTGCTGGTGGTCAACCTGGTCTACGCCTTCTTCGACACCTTCGGCGTGATCCACTCATTGACGCAGGGCGGGCCGGGCAAGGCGACCGAGACGCTGATCTACCGCGTCTACACCGATGGCGTGGTCAACCTGAACCTTGGCTCCTCGGCCGCGCAGAGCGTCATCCTGATGATCCTGGTGGTGGGGCTGACGGTGGTGCAGTTCCGCTACGTCGAACGCCGCGTGCATTACTGATGCGTCGCGACACGACGGCCTATCTGTGGCTGGGCCTGGGCATCCTGGTCTTCGCCTTTCCGATCTACCTGACGCTGATCGGCAGCACGCATGACGCGAGCACCATCGGCCGCGGCGACGTGCCGCTGCTACCAGGGCCGCTGGGCGCGGAGAATTACGCCAATGCCTGGAACGGCACAGGTGGCGGCCGCATCCAGGGCTCGCCGGCCGGGCTGATGCTGGTCAATTCCGCGCTGATGGCGCTGGGGATCGCGGCGGGCAAAATCGCCATCTCGCTGCTCTCCGCCTTCGCCGTCGTGTTCTTCCGCTTTCCCGGCCGGATGATCGCCTTCTGGCTGATCTTCGTCACGCTGATGCTGCCGGTGGAGGTGCGCATCATCCCCACCTTCCAGGTCATGGTCGATCTGTCGCTGACCAATTCCATGGCCGGGTTGATCGTGCCGCTCATCGCTTCCGCCACCGCCACGCTGCTGTTCCGGCAGTTCTTCCTCACCATTCCGCGCGAGTATGTCGAGGCGGCGAAGGTGGATGGCGCCGGCCCCTTGCGCTTCTTCCGCGACGTGGTGCTGCCGCTGAGCGTGACCAACATCGCAGCACTGTTCGTCATTCTCTTCATTTACGGCTGGAACCAGTATCTCTGGCCGCTGCTGATCATCAACGACCGGTCGCTGGAAACCATCGTGGTCGGGCTGACCAAGATGATCGGCACCGGCGACGCGCAGAATGAGTGGAACATCATCATGGCCACTGCGGTAATGGCCATGCTGCCGCCGGTGGCGGTTGTGGTGCTGATGCAGCGCTGGTTCATCAAGGGTTTGACGGAGACTGAGAAGTAGCATGGCCACGCTCAGCCTGTCCGGCATCCGCAAATCCTTCGGCGCCACACAAGTGCTGCACGGCGTCGACCTGGAAGTGGCCGAGGGCGAGATGATCGTCATCGTCGGCGCCTCGGGCTGCGGCAAATCCACCTTGTTGCGCATCGTGGCGGGGCTGGAGGCGGCGACGTCGGGCACCGTGCGCATCGGCGGGAACGACGTGACGGCGCTGGACCCGGCGCAACGCGACGTCGCCATGGTGTTCCAGAACTACGCGCTCTACCCGCACATGACCGTGTTCCAGAACATGGCCTATGGGTTGAAAATCCG
>JACMRO010000446.1 GCA_014376425.1 Rubritepida sp. | reverse complement strand
CGTGACGGCGCTGGACCCGGCGCAGCGCGACGTCGCCATGGTGTTCCAGAACTACGCGCTCTACCCGCATATGACCGTGTTCCAGAACATGGCCTATGGGTTGAAAATCCGGCGCATGGCCGCACCCGAAATCCGCAAGCGCGTCGATGACGCGGCCGGGCTGCTGGGCATCGGCGCGCTGCTGGAACGCCGGCCGCGCGAGCTTTCCGGCGGTCAGCGGCAGCGGGTCGCCATGGGCCGCGCCATCGTGCGCGAGCCAAAACTCTTCCTGTTCGACGAGCCGTTGTCGAACCTCGACGCCAAGCTGCGGGTGCAGATGCGCGCCGAGATCAAGCGACTGCAACGCCGCCTGGGCGTCACCAGCCTGTTCGTCACCCATGACCAGGTGGAGGCGATGACCCTGGGCGACCGGCTGGTGGTGATGCACCAGGGGCACGCCGCGCAGGTCGGCCCGCCGATGGAAATCTGGTCCCGCCCCGCGGACACCTATGTCGCCAGCTTCATCGGCAGCCCGTCGATGAATCTGCTGGCCGCGACGGTGGAGAATGGCGCCGTGCGGCTGGACCAGGGGCTGCTGCTGCCGCTGCCGGGGGCGGCGGGGCTGCCGGATGGGACGAAGCTTACGCTGGGCATCCGGCCCGAGCACCTGCTGCCGGGGCAGGGTGGCCTGACCTTGCAGATCGAGCTGCTGGAGCCGCTGGGCAGCGAGACGGTGGTGCATGGCCGCCTGCCCGATGGCACGGCGTTGACGGCCCGCATGCCGGGCGAGGTGACCCATGAAGGCGCGCTTCCGGTCATCCTTCCGTTGGAGAGCCTGCATCTGTTCGATGGTGCCAGCGGCAAGCGGCTGGCAGGATGATGAACAAACGGTAATGTATACTCAGCCCGGTCTGCCTCCGGAGTATCTGAGACCTCCAACACGGAGGGATCGCACCAATGTCTACCTGGACTGGAACGAACGGCAACGACACCCGGAACGGGAGCGGGTTGGCCGACACCATGAACGGCCTTGGCGGCAACGACACGATGTACGGGTTTGGTGGAAACGACCTGATGTTTGGCGGGGCCGGCAGCGACTTGCTCGATGGCGGCTCGGGTAACGACACACTGAATGGCGACGATGGCAATGACCGGCTTTACGGCGATGTTGGCAACGACAGTCTGCTGGGAGGGATTGGGAACGACTCACTCTATGGTGGCAGCGGCCTCGACACGCTGGACGGCGGCAGCGGCGACGACACGCTGTTCGGCGATAACGGGGATGACCTTCTGCAAGGTGGCTTGGGTCTGGACACGCTCTGGGGCGGAACCGAGAACGACACGCTGTACGGCGGGGATAGCGCCGACAGCCTTTACGGCGAAGCGGGAAACGATCTCGTCCAAGGTGATGCCGGCAATGACTACGTCGCCGCGGGGGCGGGCAATGATGTCGTTTATGGCGACGTCAGCGCGACCAGCGGTACGGGAGACGATTATCTGCGTGGCGACGAGGGTAATGACACGATTTATGGCGGCAACGGTGTCGACACCATTGTTGGTGGAGCTGGCACAGACACGATGTGGGGGAACGCTGGCAAAGATACCTTCGTCTTCATCCTCGGCACGAGCGATCCGGCGATGCCAGATCTCGTCATCGATTTCTCACAACCGGACACGGATGTGATTAGCTTTAAGCCCATCGACGCAGACCCCTTAACGCCGGGCGACCAAGGCTTTAATTTCCTCGGATTGTTGGCGTTCACTGGGACCGGCGCTGCCGAAGTTCGTTGGTACGATGATGGCTTCGATACCTACATCGAGCTGGATACGGGGGATGGAGTGGCCGACCTCGTCGTAAAGATTGTGGGCGTGCAGACTTTGTTCTCGACCGATTTCGACTTGTAGCTCTTATGGAGGCCGGCAGTTAGTTCCAACCGGCCTCCTTACCTGCCCTCGATAATATCGCGTCGTGATTTCTCAAACTCGTCCCTCCAACCTTTGAAGGCATCGATCATTGTTTGAAGGCTGTCATCCATGCGGGGAATTCTAGCTCGCAGATGGTCCATATACTCCTGGTCGCTTCCCGACTTGAGATATTTTCGGTTTTCCGGCGCCAATTTTAGTTCGCCACCACGAATTTCCCAAACCTCTCCAGTTTCATCAAAACGCTTGACGATCTCCCGAGTGTTATTGTCGTTCCTTCTTTGACTGTCGATATTGCCCTCCATGATTTCTGCGACCATTCGGCGGTCTTCCAATCCAGCCAACCGATCCGCCTTGGTTGGATCAGCTGGTACCTCCCGCCGCTGCACCTCAGCCACCGCATCCGCCAGCGCTTTAGTGCTAGCGTCGATCGTCACCGCCGCCAGCGGCGCACCCTTCGCCGCCGCCGGCGCCACCCCCGCTCGCACCTGCCCAGCGCGCACCGCCAAGCCCGTCAGGTCGTTCCCCCACCCCTCGCGCATCTGCGTCGAGAGCGATGTGATGCCCAATGCCATCGATGCCACGCCTCCTGCCACAAGCCGACATCATCGCCGGCATTCCCTACCAGCCGGTGAAAACACCCCGCTTGCCCGTCTGGCCGCGCACCAGCATCCTCTCCGCAAATGACACGGGAGACATCTATGAACCCCCGCGCCCTGCTGGCCGCCGCCGCCGCCCTCCCCCTCGCCGCGCAGGCGCAGTCCGATTGGCCTTCGCAGCCCGTCCGCCTCGTCGTCCCCTTCGCTGCCGGCGGGCCGACCGACGTGCCCGCCCGTCTGCTGGCCGATGAGATGTCGCGCAACCTCTCGCAACGCATCATCGTCGAGAATCGCACCGGCTCCGGCGTCGTCGTCGGCACCGACATGGTGGCCAAGGCGCCGCGCGATGGCCTGACGCTGCTCTACACCACCGTCGGCCACGCGGTGACGCGGGCGATGTTCGACCGCCTGCCGTTCGACCCGGTAGCCGACTTCCAGCCTATCGCCCTGGTCGGCCAGGTGCCGATGATCATGCTGGTCAACAACGACTTCCCCGCCCGCACCCTGGCAGAATTCACCGCGCTGATCCGCGCCAACCCCGGCCGTTACGACTATGCCAGCTCCGGCAATGGCGGCGCCGTGCACCTGGCCAGCGAGCTGTACCTGCACATGGCCGGCGGCCCCGGCTCCCCCTTGCGGATGAACCACATCGCCTTCCGCGGCAGCTCGGCCGCCTACCCCGACATCCTGGCCGGCCGCATCCCGATGATCATCGAGGTCGCCGCCGGCGCACTGGGGCAGATCGGCCGTGGCGCGTTGCGGCCGCTGGCCATTTCCACCGTCGCCCGCAGCCCCCTGGCGCCGCAGCTCCCCACCTTCATCGAGGGCGGCGTGCCGGGCTACGAGGCCTACACCTGGCACATGGTGATGGCGCCCGCCGGAACGCCCGCGCCCATCATCGGGGCGGTCCACGCCTCGGTCACCCGCGCCGTCACCGCCCTTTCCGCGCGGCTGACCGAGATGGCGATGGAGGTGGTGCCCGGCAGCACCCCGGCCAGCGCCACCGCCTTCCTGGCCCGCGAGATGGCGAAGTGGGAGCCGATCATCCGCGCCGCCGGCATCCGCGCCGATTGACCCCAGCCCCCGCCTAGCGGATCGCGCTGGCCACGGCGGTCAGCGCGCCGTTTTCCCACCGCGACAGCACCGGGGGCGCGCGCAGGTTCTGCAGGCGCGCATCGAAGCGCAGGCCCCACCCATTGGCCAGGGTGCCCTCCGGCAGATCGACCATCGCCAGAGCCGAGCGCGGGTCCGCCGCCCGCAGCGCATCCAGCACCGGGCGCGCCAGGCTGTAGGCGGCGACCGAGTGGCCCGAGCGCGGCGGCGCCCCGTAACGGCGGCGATAGGCATCGGTGAAGGGGGCGGCCGGCGGCACCGGCGGCACATCCACCACCAGCGTGCCGTCATGGCCGGCGCCGGCGGCCCTGGCGGTATCCAGCACCGCATGCCCACCGCCCGCGCCTAGTACCAGCCGGGGGTACCAGCTCTCCTCGCGGAAGGCGCGGAACAGCGCGGCGATGTCTGTCTCATTGCCCGAATGCAGCACCAGCTCCGCCCCGGCACTGCGCAGCCGCTGCACGGCATGGCCCATTTCGGTGGCCGGCGCGGCGAAGCGCACCGCGACCGCCACGCCGGCGGCGATAAGCGCGGCCTCCGCCGCGTCGCAGATCGCATCGGCCGAGGCGCCGCCGCCGCCCAGAATGGCGACGCGCAGTGCCTCGACCGGCAGGGAGAGCAGGACTGGCACCTGCCGGGTCAACACCCCGGCCGCCACCGCGCCGTATTGCTGGGCCTGCGGTCCCAGCCGCCAGGCAGTGCGGCCGCCGATGCCGTCGGCCACCGCGCCCAGTTCGAAGAAGGGCAGGCCCAGCGCCTCGGCGGCGGGGATGACGGCCATGGCGATGGCGGAGGAGACGCTACCGAACACCGCCGCCGGGCGGTCCGGCCCCGCGGCGATCCGGCGCAGCTCTGCCACCCCGGCCGCGGCGTCCGGCGCGTCGTGCCGCAGCACCCGGAAGCGCGGCGTGCCCTCGCGTTCCTCGGCAGCCAGCTCCAGCCCACGGCAGGTTTCGTCCCCCAGCACCGCCAGCGCACCGGTCAGTGGCAGCAAGGCGAGCAGGCGCAGCTCGGCCGCCTGCGCGCGCACCAGGCGGGGCAGGGCGAGCAGGGGCAGGCCGAGGCCGAGGCGTCGGCGTGGCAGGGAATGCGTGGGCAAGATGGCGGCATCTTTTCCGCCAGCGCGCAACACCGCAAGCCCCCCTGCGCTTCCCCCTGCGCTCCCCCCTTGCGCTTGACGCTGCCGCCCGCCGCGGGCCACTTGGCCATCACACCGCAGGAGCCCGCCATGCCATTCCCCGCAGAAATGCGCTTCATCGCCCACGGCGCCGGCGGCGGGCCCGAGGTGATGCAACTGGCCATCGGCCCGCTGCCGCTGCCCCGGCCTGATGAGGTGTTGATTCGCGTCCACGCGGTCGGCGTCAATCGACCCGATGTGGCGCAGCGCCAGGGCTCCTATCCGCCGCCGCCCGGCGCCAGTGCGATCCTGGGCCTGGAATGCGCGGGAGAGGTGGTGCAGGTGGGCCCCGACGCCGCACCCTGGAAGGTCGGCGATCGGGTCTGCGCACTGACCAATGGCGGCGCCTATGCGGAATATTGCACCGCGCCGGCCACCCAGTGCCTGCCCTGGCCTGCGGGCTATGACGCGGTGCGGGCCGCAGCCCTGCCCGAGACGTTCTTCACCGTCTGGGCCAACCTGTTCGGCCATGGCCGGCTGGTGGCGGGGGAGACGGCTCTCGTGCATGGCGGCACGTCGGGAATCGGCACCACCGCCATCATGCTGGCGACTGCCCTGGGCGCCAAGGTGATCGCCACCGCGGGCTCGGCGGAGAAATGCGCCGAGTGCCTGCGCCTGGGCGCCATCGCGGCGATCAACTACCGCGAACAATCCTTCGCCGG
>JACMRO010000445.1 GCA_014376425.1 Rubritepida sp. | reverse complement strand
GTCGGCGTGGATTTTCTTCGAGCCGGGGCTGAAGGCATCCAGTCGGCCGGTGATCCGGTCATCGAAACGCGCGCCGATATTGAGCATGACGTCGCAGCCATGCATGACCAGGTTTGCCTCGTAGGTACCGTGCATGCCCAACATGCCCAGAAACTGCGGGTCGGTGGAGGGATAAGCCCCCAACCCCATCAGCGTGTTGGTGCAGGGAAAGCCGGTCAGCCGCACGAATTCGGTCAGTAGCCGCGATGCCTCGGGGCCGGAGTTGATGACCCCGCCGCCGGCATAGACCACCGGGCGCTCGGCCTGCTTCAGTAGCCGCACGGCCTCACGGATACCGGCCATGGCCGGCTCCGTCACCGGGCGGTAGCTGCGATGCGGCGTCTCCTTCGCCGGCGCCGAAACATAGGGCGCGGGCTTGATCAGGATGTCCTTCGGCAGGTCGATCACCACCGGGCCGGGCCGGCCGCTGCGCGCCACATAGAAGGCATCGTGGATCACCCCGGCCAGATCCTCGCTGCGCTTGACCAGGTAGTTGTGCTTGGTGGCGGGACGGGTGATGCCCGTGGTATCGGCCTCCTGGAAGGCATCATTGCCGATCAGGTGCGTCGGCACCTGGCCGGTCAGGCAGATGATCGGGATACTGTCCATCAACGCGTCCACCAGGCCAGTCACCGCGTTGGTCGCGCCGGGACCGGAGGTGACCAGCACCACCCCCACCTTACCGGTGGAACGCGCATAGCCTTCGGCGGCATGCACCGCCGCCTGTTCGTGCCGGACGAGTATGTGGCGGATGCTGTTTTGCTGGAACAGCGCGTCGTACAATGGCAGAACGGCGCCGCCAGGGTAGCCGAAGATCACTTCCACGCCCTGCTCGGTCAGCGCACGGAGGATCACCTCCGCGCCCGGGCGCAGATCGGTGGCTGGCAAGCTGGTGGCGGACGTCTTGGTGGCGGACATGATGATGGCGCGATCCGAAATGGGGCGTTTGTTGCAGTGCACAGTTAAGCGCGCGGCTGGCCATCGTCAACCTGACGCTGCACAAAACTTGCCAGTTCTTCTGATTTGCTTTCCGAAAATTGCGCGAGACCCGTGAATCGCGCATGGATCGTATGCGTCGCGGATGGAGGCACCAGGCTTTGATGGCGGAACCAGGTGCCCTGACGCTTGGTGTATTGATGCGTGTGCAGGATCGCCTGGTCACGCGCCTGCTGCCTGCCGATCTCCCCTCGCAGCAGTCCGGCCAACTCGGGCACGCCATGCGCCCGCATCGCCGGCAGGGTGGGCTCGTGGTGCAGCAGGCGGCGCACCTCTTCCAGCGCGCCTGCCGCCAGCATCGCATCGAAGCGGGTTTCTATCGCGGCGCGCAACTCGTCCCGGGCGGGGTCCAGCCGCAACACCGCGAAGCGCCAGGGCGCGGCAGGCAGTCCGGGCGCATCGCGCTGCCACGCGGCCAGGCCACGGCCGCTGCTCAACAGCACCTCATAGGCCCGCGCCACCCGCTGGCTATCGCCCGGGTGAAGCCGTGCGGCCGTCTCGGGGTCGAGCATGGCATGGAGCGCGGGCGCGCCGCACTCGGCCAGAAGGGAACGTGCCGCCAGCCGCGCCGCGGGCGATATCGCCGGCAGCGCCGACAACCCCTGTGTCAGGCTGCGCAGATACAGGCCGGTGCCGCCGCACAGGATCGGCAGGTGTATTCCCTCCATCGCCGCCAAGGCCTTCTCCCGCCACCAGGCCAGGTGGGCCGCCTCCCCTGGGTCCCGCACGCCAAACAGAAGGTGCGGCACCGCCGCCTGCTCCTCGGCCGATGGCTGGGCGGTGATGGTGGCCATGCCGGCATAGACCTGCATTGCGTCGGCATTGATCACCGTGCCGCCGAACCGCCGCGCCAGCGCCAACGCGAGCGCCGACTTACCGCTGGCAGTCGGGCCGGCGACGATCAGCGCCAGGGGTAGCGCCAGGGGCAACGCCGGGGGCAACGCGGCTTGCATGGGCTGGACCTCCTGGGCATGGTCCGCCCGACATGCCGCATATTCTCACGCTTGTCGCGCCCGCGGGCCAGCTTTCGCCCCGGCTGCTGGCGCCCGTGCGCGCCGCGCTCACCGCGTTGGGCGCCGATTGCGGCACCCCCGCGTGGCTTTCAGAGGCGGAGGCGGTGGACCTGCCCTTCGCCAATCTGGCGTTGGAGGCCGCCGCCGCGGCGGCCCGTGCCGCGCTCGATGGCGCGCCGGTGGATGCCCTGGCCCAGCCCGCGGAAGGGCGGAGGAAAAAGCTGCTGCTGGCCGACATGGACAGCACCATCGTCACCAGCGAGACCCTGGACGAGCTGGCGGCCGAGGCCGGGCTCAAGCCTGAGATCGCCGCCATCACCGCCCGCGCGATGAATGGCGAACTGGATTTCCGGGCCGCCCTACGCGCCCGGGTGGCCATGCTGAAGGG
>JACMRO010000444.1 GCA_014376425.1 Rubritepida sp. | reverse complement strand
GACGACCTGCGCCCTCAACGGCACTCCCACCGAGCAGACCTTCTCCGTCACCGACATCGAACGGGCCGAGCTGGAAGCCTTCGCCGCTGCAGTGGCCGGCGGCCCCGCCTACTCGCTGCCGACCGATGAGGCGATCCACGGCGTGAGCGTGTTCGAGGCGATGATCGGCGCGGCGGCTTCGGGCAGCATCTATGCGGTGGGTTAATGCCGTGCGGGCTGGTTTTGAGAGAAGCGGCGTGGCCGCGCCTGACTGCAGCCCCTGGGGCCCCCTTCCCTCGAACCCCAACCTCCAGCAGGCTACTGTTCAGCTGGCCGGTGCGGACGGGCGGGCCGAACTCCGTGCAGGTTTAGGACGGGCCGCAGCCGGGTTGCCTCATCCTGCCCAGGACCGGACAAAGCCTGCATCGGAGGACGCTACGCAACCTGCCCGTGCAGTTTTTGAGCAGCCTGCCAAGGGTGCAGGGGTCTTTTGGCCCCTTCAGGATCGGAACCAGGACAGGGCAGAGCCCTCCCCTGCGCCCGCCCAAGCCCACTTCTCCAATACAAAGGACCAGTCATGAGCCACATCAAGCGTAGCGGCACCAACCCGATCCTCTCCACCGCCGTCGAGTATCACGGCTTCGTCTTCCTGGCCGGCCTGACCGCGGACGACCTGGCCAAGGACGTTGCCGGCCAGACGGCCGAGATCCTGGCCAAGATCGACGCCGCGCTGGAGGAGCATGGCACCGACAACACGCGCATCCTGTCCGCGCAGATCTGGCTGAAGGACATTCGCGACCGTGAGGCGATGAACGTGTTGTGGACCCAGTGGCTGCCGGCCGGGCAGCAGCCGGCGCGGGCCTGTGTGGAGGCCAACATGGCCAGCGCGCGGCACCTGGTCGAAATCATGGTTACCGCCTGCAAGTGATGTGGGTCGGCCTCGCGGTATTCGCCGCGGGGCTGTCCACGACTTTGCCGCTGCCGCTGTATGTCGAATATGCCGGCGGCGGCGGCACCGGCGGGCTTGCCGCGGCCTTCGCGTGTTACGCTGCTATCCTAATTCTGACGGCGCCTTTGCTGGGGCCGCTGCCGGACCGGATTGGGCGGCGCCCTTGCATGATGCTCGGGCTGGTCCTGGCGGGCGCATCCACACTCGTGCTTGCGGTCTGGCCTGGCGTATGGCCGCTGGCATTCGCGCGCGGCCTGCAGGGCCTGGCGATGGGCTGCGTGACCAACGCCGCCGGCGCCTGGGCGGCCGAACTGGCCGAGCGGCGTGGCGCGACCGCAGACGCGGCCAGCCGCCAGGGTGCCCGCATCGTCGCCGCCGGCACCGCCGGCAGCTTCGGTGCCGGGCCGCTCTTCACCTTGCTCAACCTGCTGGCGCTGCCGGATGGACGGCCGCCCGCTGTGTTCTGGCTGCATCTGGTCCTGCTTGCGGCGATGCTGCCGGTGATCGCGCGGTTGCCGGAAACCCGCGCGGGCCAGCCGGGCGGGCTGCGCATGCCGCTGTTTCCGCGCGGCACCCTGCCCTCGACCCTGGCGATGATTCCCGGCTGGGGCGTGACCGGCGTGGTGCTGACCACGGTGCCGGCGGCGCTGGCCGGGCTGGGCCAGCCACGTGCCGGTGCCTGGGCGGTGGCGGTGATGATCCTGGCTGGCGCGGCGACGCAGCAATGGCTGAAAGGGTTGGCACCGCGGCGGGCTCTGCGGCTCGGGCTGCCGTTGCTGTGCCTGGGGTCGGCGATGGTATTCATGGGCGCCGCGCGGGGCTGGCTGTGGCTTCTGTTACCGGGCGGCGTGGTGACGGGCATGGCTGCCTATGGCCTGGTCTATCTGGGTGGGCTGGCGGCGGCGACGGCGGCCGCGCCGCAGGACAGGCCCCGCGCGACCGCGGGGTTCTTCGTGGTGGCGCATGCCGGCTTTTCGCTGGTGCCGCTGGCGGTCGGTCTGGCGGCGGATGCCGTGGGCAGCCAAGTGGCGCTAGGCGGCATGTGGCTGGCGGTGCTGGCGGCGTCTGCGCTGCTGCTTGCAAGGCTTCGGTAGGCCGCCGCAGAGGCGCCCTGTGCTCCGCACGGCCAACCCTTTTGCGGTCAAAAAAGCACCTCTGCGGCACTCCGCAAGGCCACCCTTACGGCGCTCCGCAAGGCGAGCTTTGTAGCGCTGCGCAAATCCACCCTTGTGGCACTCGACGAAACCACCCTTGTCGCACCCCGCAAAGCCAACCCGTTACGGCGCTCAACGAAACCACCCCTTTTGCGCACCGCAAAGCGACCCTCGTGGCACTCCACAGGACCACCCTTGTAGCGCTACGCAAAGCCACCCTTGTCGCGCTACGCAAAGCCACCTTTGTGGCGCTCCGCAAAGCCACCGTTGTTGCGCTCCGCAAAACCACCCCAGTGCCGCTCCGCGCCGCCACCCTTGTGGCGCTCCGCGCCGGGCATGATATACCGTCGGGATGAAGCGCACCCTTCCCCTGCTGGCGTCCCTGCTGATGCTATCTGGCTGCGGCCTGGCACAATGGGATGGCAGTTTCTCGGGCCTTACCAGCGCCGCAGCCCGGCCGCAGGCCACCGTCGATCGCTCGCCCGAAGGTCTCTACGCCGCCGGCGTTGAGGCGCTGCAGCAGCGCCGTTTCCAGCCCGCCGTCGATCTGTTCGACCAGCTGGAGCGCAACCACCCCTATTCCACCTGGGCCACCAACGCCAAGATCATGGGCGCGTATGGCGAATACATGCGCAACCGCTACACCGAGGCGATCGGCGCGCTTGACCGCTTCATCCAGCTGCACCCCGCGCATCGCGACATCGCCTATGCCCACTACCTGCGCGCGCTGAGCTACTACGAGCAGATCAACGACGCCCAGCGCGACCAGCGGGCCACCGAAGTGGCGATGACAGCGCTGCAGGATGTGGCCAACCGCTACCCTGACACGGCGTATGCGCGCGACGCCCGGCTCAAGATCGACCTGGGGCGCGACCACCTGGCCGGGCGCGAGATGAACATCGGCCGCTTCTACCAGCGCCAGCGCCTGCTTAACGCCGCCATCGGCCGCTATCGCCGCGTCGTCGAGGACTACCAGACCACCAACCACGTGCCCGAGGCGCTGCACCGCCTCACCGAGATCTACCTCTCGCTGGGCCTGACGGATGAGGCGCGGCGCACGGCATCCGTGCTCGGTCACAACTTTCCGGGCAATGAATGGTATCGCGACAGCTATGGCCTGCTCGTCGAGGGCGGCGCGCCGGGTACCGAGCGCCCGGGAATCCTCCGCCGCAGTCTCGCCTGGGTGTTCTGAGCGGAACGTGCTCGTCACGCTTCTGATTCGCGATGTGGTGCTGATCGAGCGGCTCGACCTGCATTTTGGCCCGGGCCTCTCGGTCCTCACCGGCGAGACGGGCGCGGGCAAATCCATCCTGCTGGACAGCCTGGGCCTGGCGCTGGGCATGCGTGCCGATAGCGGGCTGGTCCGCGCCGGCCAACGCCAGGCCAGCGTGACCGCGGCGTTTCAGCCGCCCGACGGCCACCCCGTTTTCGCCATGCTCACGGAACAGGGGCTGGAGGGTGAAGAGCTGGTGCTGCGCCGCGTGGTGCAGGCGGACGGCAAATCGCGCGCATTCGTCAACGACCAGCCGGTGGGGGTGGCACTACTGCGGCGGCTGGCCGGCACGCTGGTCGAAGTGCAGGGGCAGAACGAACAGGCCGGGCTGTCCGATGTGTCGACCCATCCCGCATTGCTCGACGGCTTCGGCGGGCTGGGCTCGCTCCGTGCCGACGTCGCCGCGGCCTGGCGCGCCTGGCGTGGCACCGAGGCCGAGCTGACCCGCGCCCGGGCCGCGGTGGCGGCGGCGATGCGCGACGAAGAGTTCCTGCGCCACGCCGTCCAGGAGTTGACGAAACTCTCGCCCGAGGATGGCGAGGAGGACCGGCTGGCCGCCGAACGGCAGACCCTGCAGCAGGGCGAGCGCCGGGCCGAAGCCATCGCCTCGGCGCTCAGCGAGCTGCAGCCGCGTGATCGGCGCGGCAGTTCGCCCGGTAGCGCGCTGCGCGCCGCCTCCCGCGCGCTGGAGCGGGTGCCGGCGCTGGGCGAGCTGGCGCAGCCCATCCTGGCGGCACTCGGCCAGGCGCAGGACGCGCTGGCCGAGGCCGAGCAGATGCTCGAACGCAGCGTGGCTGAGGCGGCGCCCGACCCGCGCCGGCTGGAACAGCTGGAGGACCGGCTGTTCGGGCTGCGCGCGGCGGCCCGCAAATACGGCGTGACAGTGATCGAACTGGCGCCGCATCTGGCCGAACTGCGTACCCGGCTGGGCGCTCTGGACGCCGGCAGCGGCCGCGTGGCCGAGCTGGAGCGAGGCGCCACTGCCGCCCGGGCTGCGTATGTGCAGACCGGGACCCGCCTGTCGGAGGCACGCCGCACCGCCGCCGCCCGGCTGGAAAATGCGCTGGCGCAGGAGCTGCCGCCGCTCAAGCTGGACCGCGCCCGTGTGGTGCTCGACGTCACGCCGCGCGACGAGGCGGCCTGGAACGCCGAGGGCATGGATCGCGTCGCGCTGCTGGTCTCGACCAACCCCGGCCAGGCGCCAGGCGCGCTGGAAAAAGTCGCCTGGGGCGGTGAATTGTCGCGGCTCATGCTGGCGCTGAAGGTGGTGCTGGCCGCCGGCTCCCCGGTGCCGACGCTGGTGTTCGATGAGGTCGATGCCGGCATTGGCGGCGCCACCGCCGCCGCGGTGGGCGAGCGCCTGGCACGGGTTGCGGAGGGATTGCAGGTGCTGGTCGTCACCCATTCCCCGCAGGTCGCCGCGCGCGGCGCGCATCACTGGCGGGTGGCCAAGGGCGTCGCCGGGGGCCGCGCCGAAACCCGTGTCGAGCCGCTGCACGCGGCCGAGCGGCAGGAAGAAATCGCGCGGATGCTGGCTGGCGAGACGGGGAGGGAGGCGGCGCGCGCGGCGCCGGCCAGCCTGCTGGCGGGGGCCGCGTGACCGAAGCCGAGGCCGCCGCCGAACTCGCGCGCCTGGCAGCCGCGATCGCGCATCACGACGAGGCCTACCACCGCGACGACACGCCTGAGATCACCGACGCGGAGTACGACGCACTGGTGAGCCGCAATCGCGAGATCGAGGCGCAGTTCCCTGCGCTGATCCGCGCCGACAGCCCCTCCCGTCGGATCGGCGGCGCCGCGCTGGGGGGCTTTACGCCCTTCAGCCATGGGGCGCCGATGTTGAGTCTCGACAATGGCTTTGGTGCCGAGGATTTCGCCGAATTCGGCGCCCGCATCCGCCGCTTCCTGGCCCTGCCGGCGGAGGAGCCGCTGGACTTCGTGGGTGAGCCGAAGATCGATGGGCTTTCCGTCAACCTGCTGTACGAAAACGGTCGCTTCATCCGCGGCGGCACCCGCGGCGATGGCACGATGGGCGAGGATATCACTGCCAACCTGCGCACCATTCAGGACGTGCCGCGGCGCCTGACAGCCCCCTTCCCCACCCGCATCGAGATCCGCGGCGAGGTCTTCATGCTGAAGGCCGATTTCGAGGCGCTGCGCGCACAACAGCTGGCCGAGATCGCGGCGCGCGAACACCGCCGGGCAGCCGGCGGGAAGCTCGGGCCTTCCATCCAGCCCGCGGTCAACCCGCGCAACGCCGCTGCCGGTTCGCTGCGGCAGCTCGACCCCCGCGTGACCGCCGGGCGCGCGCTCAAATTCTTCGCTTATGCGATGGGTGAGGCGTCCGAGCTGCCGGCATCCACCCATCTGGGCTATCTCAGCATGCTTCGGCGCTGGGGCTTCGCGGTCAATCCGCTGTCGACGCCGGTGACCGACGCGCCGGCTTTCCAGGCCCGGATGGCCAGCGAACGCGCCGCCCTGGCCTATGAGATCGATGGTGTTGTCTACAAGCTGGACCGGCTGGACTGGCAGGCCCGGCTCGGCTTCGTCGGCCGTGCACCGCGCTGGGCCATCGCCTGGAAATTCCCGGCCGAGCAGGTCAGCACCACCCTGCTGCGCATCGACATCCAGGTCGGCCGCACCG
>JACMRO010000443.1 GCA_014376425.1 Rubritepida sp. | reverse complement strand
GAGGGTGAGCTGGCCATTGAAGGCGCCCGCGGCAGCAGGCCCAAGCGTAGCCGTCACCAGGCCCGTGGCCATCATCACAACAGCCTCCAGCGCCATCTTGCCGAGCAGCGCGGCCGGGGTGAGATGGCTGATGGCGCCGCCGACCTCCAGCGTGTCGTGGCCCACGCCGCCGTCGACCTGTGCCGCCTCCAACGCCGCCAGCGACGCGAAGACGAACCGGTCGTCACCCGCCCCACCCTGCATCGTCGAGCTGCCGTCGCCGGCGGTGAAGACATCGTTCCCGGCTCCGCCCAGCGCCACGATATCATGCGCCGCCGTCGCCCGCAGCGACGAGTCGGCGCCAAGCGCCCGTCCGTCCACGCCCAGCAACTGGGTGTTCGGTGCGCTGACGTTGATGATCCGCCCCTGAAAGGCATCCGCATCGGCCGCCGAGAAGGTGGCCGAGAGCGGCGTCATCGAAGCTGAGAGCTTGATGCTGGTCAGCCCACGCAGATGGTCGAGCGAGCCGGCGCCGAGATTGTCGCCGGTCAGGTCGATGGCGGTGACGGCCGGCGCGACGCTGCCCGCCGCCAGCGCGCCACTGGTGACGAAGCTGGCCACGCCGGGGCTGCCAGCGGGGGTACCAGGGGGGGTACCACTGGCAGCATTGATCGGGCCGGACATGATGGGCTTGAGCACATCGACCTTGCGCTGGTCCACGCTGGTCCAGTCGTCACGCAGGATGCCGCCGGTATCGCCGCTGTTCGGGTTCCAGGCCCACCAGGCCCAGGACATGCCCAGCTGCCCGGCCGCCAGGTCGCGGTCGCCATCCTGGTCGAAATCCCCGGCCAGGTAGCGCGTCATGGCATCGAGCCATCCCTGATCCTTCGGATCGACGATCCGGCTGCCCCACTCGCCCAGCAGGATCGGGGCGATGCCTTCCTCGAAGATGTAGCCCCAGTGCTTGCGGAACACCTCGTCCATGTTGTTCGGATAGTCGGCCGCGTTGAACCAGGGCTGCGGGTAGACGCTGTGCGGGTAGTCGTGCGGCGAATAGACCAGCCGGTCGGCGACGGCGAGCCGCACGGGCGCGTCGCGCACCCCTTCCAGGTTGCCGCCCCACCAGTAGTGGTCGCCACGATATTCGCCGGTGCCCTCGACGATGATCAGCCAGCCCGGGGCGCGTTCCAGAATGGCGTTGCCCATTCGCTCGGCGCCCAGCCGCCAGTCGGTGGCGCCGCCATCGCCCCAGCTGGCCCGGTAGGGTTCGTTGGCCAGGTCGGCGCCGATGACTGTGGGGTTGGCGCCGTAGCGGTCGGCCAATAGCTGCCAGTTCTGGATGACCCGTGCCTCAGGCGTCGCGGCCGAATACCACAGGCCGTTGCTGTTCGGGCCGTCGCCGGCCTCGGTGCGGTGGTGGTCGAAGATGATCCGCAACCCGACCTGGCCGGCATGGTCGATGATCCGGTCATAGATCTCGAGCACGCTGAGGCCGCGCAGGTCGGGGTTCAGCGCATAGTTGATGCCGTCGGGCATGCGGCCTGGCAGCAGCGCCTCATCGCTGTAGGGCAGCCGGACGGTATTGAAGCCCAGCTGCACCATTTGATCGAGCATGGCGCGGTAGTCGCGAGCCCAGAGGCCGTGCGGGACATAGGTGGTGCTCTCGCCGCCGAACCAGTTCACCGCGTTGATCTGCACCGGGGTGCCGGCGGCGTTGACGATCTGGTTGCCGCTGGTGGCGAGGTGGCCCGGCGCCGCCGCGTCGCGGATCGTCACCGTCGCCGCCGGGCCGGCCTGGCCCAGCTGCAGGCTGAAACGCTCCGCCCCTTCAGCCAGATTGTCGGATAGGATGGGGACGGCGATGGTGCGGCTGGTCTCGCCCGGCGCGAAGGTGAGGCTGCCGGCTGTGGCGGTGTAGTCGCGGCCGGCCAGCGCGGTGCCGTCCACCGTCGTGTAGTCAACCGTCACCGCCGTGCCCGATGCCTGGTCCAGCCGCACCGTCAGGCTCAGGGCCGCGGTGCCTGCCAGCGGTTCGGCGATGGCCGCGTCGGCAATGCTGAAGCGGGGCGGGGCGACGGCCGCGGGAATAAGGGAGAACTGCCCCGGCTCGCCAGCCGCCTGGAAGCCGAACCCTGCCACGCCGTTGGCTGCCACGGCCCCGTTATAGTCCAGGTTGCCGATGACGTAGCGGCTGCCCTCATGGCTGATGATGCGCGCGTTCCAAAGATTGGCCAGGGCGAAGGGCGCATCGAACGTGACGGTCCAGCCATCGAGCGCGGTGGCGCCAGCTGCCACGGTGACGTCGGCGACGAAGCCGCCCGCCCAACTCTGGCGGATGGTCGCATTGACGGTTTGCACCATGTGAAAAAGCCCTCTCGAAATTTACGCTTCGAGCATTTTTATAGATATCGTGTCGCGTGTGTGTCGAGTCTTTACATACGCAGTAATTCAACCTTCGGTTGCAAATTGTCGCGATCTGTCGCGCGGGCGGCATGGGTGAACGCTGCGATCAACGGCAGCGACTTCTCGCCGCGCCGGGCCTCGACGCCGGAGGATACGTCCACCCCCGCCGCACCGCTGGCCGTGATGGCCGCGGCCACATTGCCGGGGGTCAGCCCGCCGGCGAGCAGCCAGGGGCGCGGGATCGGCTGGCCCGCCAGCAGCCGCCATTCGAAGGCATGCGCGTTGCCGCCGGGCAACGGGTCGGACGGGGCCGGCTTGGCGTCGAACAGGAAGCGGTCGACCACCGGGGCGTAGACGGCGATGGCGGCCAGATCGGCCGGGCCGCCGATGCCCAGCGCCTTCATCACCGGCAGGCCGAACCGGGCGCGGATGGCTGCGCAGCGGGCAGGCGTCTCGCTACCATGCAATTGCAGGATATCCAGCCGCAGCGCGGCCAGGGTGGCGGCGAGCGTGATGTCGTCCGCGTCGACGAAGAGCCCGACGCGGGATGGCCCCCCGGGCGTGGGGAAGAGCGCCGCGGCCTGCGCCGGCGTCACCGCACGCGGCGAGGGCGGGTGGAACACCAGCCCGACGTAATCCACACCCAGGCGGGCGCACTCAGCCAGCGCGGCGGCGGTGTGGAGGCCGCAGATCTTGACCTGGATCACAGCGTCGCCGCGATGGCGAGGGCCGCTGCCACGGGGTCCGTCGCGCGGGTGATCGGGCGGCCGATGACTAGCCAGTCTGCGCCCGCGGCCACCGCTTCGTGCGGCGTGGCGATGCGGGCCTGGTCCCCGGCATCATGGCCGGCGGGGCGGACGCCAGGCACGACAAGGAAGGGCGCGGCACCCAGCGCCTCCCGCAGGGCCGCCACTTCGAGGGGGCTGCACACCAGCCCATCGGCGCCGGCATCGAGCGCCATGCGGGCCAGGCGCAGCACCTGGGGTGCCACCCCGCCCGGCACGCCGGTGGCCGCCAGTGCCGCTTCGTCCATGCTGGTCAGCACGGTGACAGCCAGCAGGATGGGGCGCTCCGGGCCGGCCTCGGCTGCCCTGCGGGCGGCCGCGATCATGGCCGGCCCGCCGGCGGCATGTACGGTCAGCATGGCGGGCCGCAGCGGCAACAGGGCGGTCACGGCTGCCGCGACCGTGTTGGGAATATCGTGCAATTTGAGGTCGAGAAACACCGGCGCCTGGGCCGCGACCTGGGCGAAGCCGGCGGGCCCGGCAGCGCTGAACAGCTCCAGCCCCAGCTTCAGCAGGCCGATCCGGGGTGCCAGCCGGGCGGACAGATCAGCCGCCACCGCCACGTCAGGTAGGTCGATGGCCACGATGATCCGGGCGGCGGGGGTATGCGGGCGGGCGAGCATGATTGGCATTTAGGCCGCGCCGAAGGTGCCAGGAAGGGGGCAGCGGATACCGCACCGATCACACGATGTGCCGGTGGGGCCGCCGGCAGGCGGCATTGGGGCAGCCGCCGGCATGCGCTTCCTCCGTACAGGTGGACTATTTGCGACGGCCATAGGCACGCCCTAGCGTACGGCCTGCCCCACGGGTTTGCGGGCGGCAGCCTTTGGCCCACCCTTGCCGCCGCCCTGCGGTGGGCCGCCATTTACCGTCTCGCGCAGTTCCTTGCCCGGCTTGAAGAAGGGCACCGCCTTGCCCGATACCGCCACCGCCTCGCCTGTGCGGGGGTTGCGGCCCTGCCGGGGGTCGCGCCGCTTGACCGAGAAGGCGCCGAAGCCGCGCAGCTCCACCCGGTCCCCCCGTGACAACGCCGCTGTGATCCCCTCGAAAATGGTCGCAACGATGGCTTCGACATCCTGCTGGCGCAGATGCGGGTTCTCGGCGACGAGCAGCGCGATCAACTCACTCTTTGTCATCGAGCCTTTCCCTGCCAGCCGCGCCGGAGCCTAGCGGGCGATGCCGCCGCTGGCGACACGGAAACCACTATTCGGCCGGCACAGACGCTCGCCCGCACTGCAACCGAAGTCAATGTACTGTGTCCGCGCCTCTCATGGGCCCATCACGGCGCGCAGGCCGGCGGGGCCCAGCCACTCGATGGCCAACGCACGGGCCAGGCTCTCGGTACCGGTGGCGAGCAGGCGTTCGAAACGCGGCCGGGTCTCGACCGCGCGGACAGGCAGGGTCAGCGGCACGTCGCGCGCCTCGGCCAGCCAGGCGCGGGCCTCGCGCTCGCCGCCCATCGCATCGACCAGGCCGGCATCGCGGGCGCGGGCGCCGGACAACACGCGGCCATCGGCCACGGCGCGCACCGCGTCCTCGCTCATCCGCCGGCCGGCGGCGACCATGCGAACGAACTGGCCGTACATGTCCTGCACCACCAGGTTCAGCGCGGCGCGGCCTTCCTCGGTCAGCGGCCGGAACGGGCTGGGCTGATCCTTCAGCGGACCGGAGGCGATCGTTTCGGGCCGTACCCCCAGCCGCGCCAGCAGATCGGAAGCCTCGAAGGTCTGCAGGATGACGCCGATGGAGCCGGTCAGCGTGCCTTCGCGGGCGAAAATGCGCGCCGCCGGCAAGGCCACCATGTAGCCGGCGGACGCCGCGGTGGCGCCCATGGTGGCGACGACCGGGCGTGCGGCGGCCACGCGGGTCAGCGCCGCATGGATCGCCTCACCGCCGGCCACGCTGCCGCCCGGGCTGTCGATGGCGACGATGACGGCACGGACCGCATCGTTGGTCGCCAACTGGTCGATCGCCAGGATCAGCCGCCGGTCGTCGGCGATGGTACCGCGAATGTCCAGGCGGGCGACATAGTCGCCGCCCACCCCGCCCGCCGGCCACGCCATCCAGATGACGGCGGTGAAGCCCAGCACCGCCAGTACCCGCCACAGGGTGAGGCGGCGTTTGAGGCGGCGGCGGTCGATGATCTGGTCGGCTTCCATCCGCCCCATGTAGGCCGGGGTGGTCGCATTGTCAGCCTTGCGTTATGCGCGGAGCACAGTGTTGGGAGAGCCTGCGATGCGCGTAAAGGGAGTCAAAAAGGTCGTACTCGCCTATTCGGGGGGGCTGGACACCAGCGTCATCCTGAAATGGCTGCAGACCACTTATCAGTGCGAGGTGGTGACCTTCACCGCCGACCTGGGCCAGGGCGAGGAGCTGGGGCCGGCGCGGGACAAGGCGCTGCTGCTGGGCATCAAGCCCGACAACATTTTCATCGACGATCTGCGAGAAGAATTCGTCCGCGACTTCGTCTTCCCGATGTTCCGGATGAACGCGCTGTATGAGGGGCAGTACCTGCTCGGCACCTCCATCGCGCGGCCACTGATCGCCAAGCGTCAGATCGAGATCGCGGAGATGGTGGGCGCCGACGCCGTGTCCCACGGCGCCACCGGCAAGGGCAACGACCAGGTGCGGTTCGAGATCGGTTACTATTCGCTCAAGCCCGACATCAAGGTGATCGCCCCCTGGCGCGAATGGGACCTGGCCAGCCGCACCGCGCTGATCGCCTTCGCCGAACAACACCAGATACCCATCGCGAAGGATAAGCGCGGCGAGGCGCCTTTCAGCGTCGACGCCAACCTGCTGCACAGCTCGTCCGAAGGCAAAATCCTGGAGGAGCCCTGGGACGCGCCGGACGAGGCGGTCTGGCAACGCACCATCCGGCCGGAGGACGCGCCCGATACGCCGACCGAGATCATCGTCGAGTTCGAACGCGGCGATGCGGTGGGCATCGATGGCGAGCGCTTGTCCCCCGCCACGCTGCTGACCAGGCTGAACGAACTGGGCCGCGCGAACGGCATCGGCCGGCTGGATTTGGTGGAGAACCGCTTCGTCGGCATGAAAAGCCGTGGCTGCTACGAGACGCCCGGCGGCACCATCCTGTGGCAGGCGCACCGGGCGATCGAGAGCATCACGCTCGACCGCGAGGCGATGCACCTCAAGGACAGCCTGATGCCGCGCTATGCCGAGATCGTCTATAACGGCTTCTGGTTCAGCCCCGAGCGGCGGATGCTGCAGGCGATGGCCGATGAAAGCCAAGCCAGCGTCAGCGGCGAGGTGCGGCTGAAGCTCTACAAGGGCAACACCATCGTCACCGGGCGGCGCTCACCGCACAGCCTGTATTCGATGAAGCATGTGACGTTCGAGGATGACCAGGGCGCCTATGACCAGTTCGACGCACAAGGCTTCATTAAGCTGAACGCGCTGCGTCTGCGGCTTGGGGCAATGGCGGGGCGGCGCGGCGGGGCGCTGTAGCACGGGTGACGCCAGGGAGGGCCTTGCCCTCCCCGGACCCCTCCCACCAGGGGCGACCCGCCCCTGGACCGTGGATAGGTTGGGGTGCAGGGGCCTTTCGGCCCTTGCTGGGTGGGTGTCGGGAGGGCAAAGCCCTCCTGACAAGTCACCAGCGCAACGCTTCCACGTCGAACCGGTCCAGGTTCATCACCTTAGTCCAAGCCTTGACGAAGGCCGTTATGAAGGCCGGCTTTGCGTCAGCGGCGGCGTAGGTCTCGGCCAGCGCCCGCAGTTGCGAGTTGGAGCCGAAGATCAGG
>JACMRO010000442.1 GCA_014376425.1 Rubritepida sp. | reverse complement strand
GTAGCGCATGCAGGAATTGCTTTCCCACAGGGTTTCGCCAGCATCCTCGATGGTGGGGATGCGCCCGTTCGGGTTCTTCGCGCGATACTCGGGCGTGTCCACCACGCCATGCTCCATGCCGGCGTCGAAGCGTTGATATTCCATGCCCAGCTCATCCAGGCACCACAGCACCTTCATCACGTTGCTGCTGTTGACCCGGCCCAGAACTGTCAGCATCGCGTCGCTCCCATCGGGGTCGCCAATCTGGTCTATCCCTTCTCGAACCGCCAGGGGCTGGCGGCGTCCTCATTGGGGTCGAGCTTGAGCCGATGTTCGAGCGGCGGGAAGGCTCGGCTGCGGCAGTCCAGACGGTCACACAACCGGCAGGAAAGGCCGATGCCAACGGGCGGGTGGGCCATGTCCAGCCCATCGGCATAGAGCAATTCGGGCGCATGCGCCGCGTCGCAGCCCATGGCGACGACATGGATCGGCGGCGGCTCGCCCCAGCGCGCGGCGCGGCCACGCAGCGCGCGGGCAAAACACAGAAATCGCCCGCCATCGGTCAGTTCGGCATGCTGCACCCGCAGCGTCTCGGGCGTCGTGAAGGCCTGGTGCGGCAGCCATTTGGGGCAGGAGCCGCCGAAGCGGGCGAAGGGGAAGCCGGCGGCGGAGAAGCGCTTGTCCACGTTGCCCGCGGGGTCGACCCGCAGGAAGAAGAACGGCACCCCGCGCGCGCCCTCGCGCTGCAGGGTGGAGAGGCGTTGCGCCGCCTGTTCGAAGCGGGTGCCGAAACGCGCGGCCAGCGCGTCCACATCGTGCCGCAGCGCCCGGGCGGCGGCGAGGAACGGCGCATAGGGCATCAGCAGCGCCGCGGCCGCGTAGTTCAGCACCCCCAGCCGCATCAGCGCCGCGGCCTCGGGCGTGGAGGGCGTGCCCAACTCCGCCTCCACCATGTCGCGCGCTTCCAGCAGCAGTAGCTGGAAGGCCATGTGAAAGCCTCGGCTTTCGCGCGAAAGGGTTTCGCTCAGCGCCAGGGTGCGGCCGGCGGGGTCGTAGCGGCGCAGCGCGCCTTCCAGTGGCCCGGTGGCGACACGCACACCATGGCGGGTGCGCAGCCGCTCGGCGATCGCATGGTTGATCTCGGCCGGGCCGGCGGCCAGCTCGCGCCCCAGCGCCTCGCACAGAGTTTCGATGGCGGGGAAGTGGTTCGCCCGGTCGTGAAAGAAGTCACGCGCCTCCTCGACCGGCAGCATCATGCGGCGGCCGCTGGGCAGGGCCAGGCCGGCGCTGTCCTCCCGCGCCACGCGCCATGCGCGATACAGCGACAGGATGGCGCGGGCGGCGTTGGGTGCGCTGCCGGCCAGCGCCTGCATCTCGGCATCGGGGATCGCCTCGGCGCCGAGCGAGGGGTCGGTGAAAACCTCGCGCAGCCCCTGTTCCAGCGCGCGCTCGCTCTGGCCGGACAATGCGGCAACATCGACGCCGAGCACCGAGGTCAGCTTGATCAGCACTGCTGCCGTCACCGCGCGCTGGTCGTGCTCGATGAGGTTGAGGTAGCTGGCGGAGATGCCCAGCCGGATCGCGAGCGCCTGCTGGGTCAGCCCCCGCTCACCGCGCAGGCGCCGGACGGCGCGGCCGATGAGCGGCTTGGACATGCCGCCATTGCCGCCTATCGCGGCGGCGTTGTCAATTTTTGACCGGGGTGCTTGCCGGTGCGGCAGGCATCGGAACAGAATTTTACCTGTTCCCAGTCCCGCGCCCATTTCTTCCGCCAGGCGAAGGGCCGGCCGCAGGCGGCGCAGATCTTCGTCGGCAGGTTCGGCTTGGCATGCGCCATCAGCGTGTCCGGACCTCGCCCACCTGTCGTCCCTGGCCATCCAGCAGCAGCACCCGTGCGCCCTCCGGCCCCTCGACCCAGACTGCCAGCCGGCCTTCCACGCCCGCGATGCCCAGGATGCGGTTGCCCGCCGGCAGCATCGCTGCCACATCCAACGCACGGCCCGCGCCGCCCCCGGCGCGCTGGATCAGCAGCACCACAAGCGTCACCGTGCCGGCGACGATCAACACCCCCATCCCGATCACCAAGGCCTTGAGCGCACCCATTTGCAGCCACCCTCCGACATCCACGCCATCACCGCCGGCCCCGAACACCAGGGTGCGCGCGCCGACCGCTTCCTGGCCGACGCCATAGGTTCGCTGTCGCGCTCTCGCGTCAAGGCGTTGATGGAAGGCGGGCATGCCAGCGTCGACGGCGCGCCGCTCACCGACCCCTCCGCCACCGTGCGCGTGGGCGCGGCCTACGTTATCGTTGTCCCACCCCCCGCACCCGCCACGCCACAGCCGCAGAACATCGCGCTCGACATCCTGTTCGAGGATGCCCACCTCATCGTGCTGAACAAGCCGGCGGGCCTGGTGGTCCACCCTGCGCCGGGCAATGCCGATGGCACGCTGGTCAACGCCCTGCTGCACCATGCGGACGACCTCAGCGGCATCGGCGGCGGGGCGCGCCCTGGCATCGTCCACCGGCTGGACAAGGAAACCTCGGGCATCATGGTCGTGGCGAAAAGCCAGCGGGCGCATACCGCACTCAGCGAGGCCTTCGCGACCCGCGACCTGGACCGTGAATACCTGGCGCTGTGCTGGGGCCTGCCATCCGACATGGCGGGCGAGATCGAAGGCGACATCGGCCGCCACCCGACCGACCGCAAGCGCATGGCCGTGGTCACCCGCAACGGCAAGCACGCCCTGACCCGCTACCATGTCGAGCGCGCCTTCGGCACCGCCGCATGCCTGTTGCGGCTGCGGCTGGAGACCGGGCGGACGCATCAGATCCGCGTCCACCTCGCCCATATCAACCACCCGGTCATGGGCGACCCGGTGTATCTCCGCCGCATCCCCGCCGCCGCGGCCGGCCTGGCGCCGGGGCCGCGCGAGGCCGCCCTGGCCTTCCCCCGGCAGGCGCTGCACGCCACTTCGCTGGGCTTCCGCCACCCTGTCACCGGAGCGCCGCTGGCCTTCACCGCGCCGCCCCCCCCGGACATGGAAATGTTACTGGAATGTCTCAGCAGGTAACCGGACCGTTTCAGTCCGTATTGCTTGCATGGCAACCAATCCTTAGCTATACGGTTCTACACGGTAACCAGACCAGGGCGCCGCTCGAACCCAAGGCCAGACACCTTTCCCCGACGTGACCGGGGCGGGCGGCCAAGGTGGGCCCGGGATTGAGTTTATCACACCCGCCAGTATGGACGCCGCCGTCACGGGGCATCCATCCGGCTTCTAGGAAGGCAGGATCTGCATGGCTTCCCTCGCTATACCCATGGCCCCCGAGGGCAATCTTTCGCGTTATCTTCAGGATATTCGCAAATTTCCAATGCTGCAGCCGCAGGAGGAGCTGGACCTCGCGCGCCGCTGGAAGGAGGTCGCCGATGAGAAGGCGGCTCATCGTCTTGTCACGTCGCATTTGCGGCTCGTCGCCAAGATCGCCATGGGCTACCGCGGCTACGGCCTGCCGGTGGGCGAGCTGATCTCGGAGGGCAACGTCGGCATGATGCAGGCCGTCAAACGCTTCGACCCCGACCGCGGTTTTCGCCTGGCCACCTACGCAATGTGGTGGATTCGCGCCGCAATTCAGGAATACATCCTGCATTCGTGGTCGCTGGTGAAGATGGGCACCACCGCGGCGCAGAAGAAGCTGTTCTTCAACCTGCGGCGTCTGAAGGGTCAGATGGCAGCGCTGGAAGATGGCGACCTGCAGCCCGAGCAAGTGGCGAAGATCGCGCACACGCTGGCGGTGCCCGAGCAGGACGTCATTTCAATGAACCGGCGCCTGACCGCGCCGGATAACAGCCTGAACGCCCCCGTCCGCGCCGACAGCGAGGGCGAGTGGCAGGATTGGCTGGTCGATACCAGCGACAGCCAGGAGACTGTGCTTGCCGAGAGCGAGGACATGGGCAACCGCAAGCAGCTTTTGGGCGACGCGCTCAAGACGCTGAATGAGCGGGAGCGCCACATCCTGATCGAACGCCGCCTGAAGGATGAGCCGACAACGCTGGAGGAGCTGAGCCAGCAGTACAACATCAGCCGTGAGCGGGTGCGGCAGATCGAGGTTCGCGCCTTCGAGAAACTGCAGAAGTCGATGAAGCAGCAGGTTGTCGAACGGCGGCTTGCAGTCGGTTAAAAGGGGTGCGCGGGTTCGGCCCCGCGCATCTCGCCGCCGGGCGGAATTGGCCCGGTTACCAACAATCTTTGCCGCGCTCCTTCTTCGTGTTCCCGGGAGGTTTCGTTACTGGCAGGCCCCTATTTACCGGCCATGAGGATCATCATCTTATTGAATTGGCCGCCCACCTGCTGCCAAGGCAAGATGTCACCATGAACATCCTCCCATACACCCCGGCCGGTTTGCGCATCGGCCATGCCCACCTTAAGGTCGCCGATCTCGACCGTAGCCTGGCGTTCTGGCAGGGCGTCATAGGTCTCGCGGTCATGCAGCGCATGCCGCAGGCGGTATTCCTCTCCGCCGATGGCTACCACCACCATATCGCCATCAACACCTGGGAAAGCGCCAACGGTCCGCAGCCGGCACCGGGCAGTACGGGTCTGTTTCACGTGGCCCTGCTCTACCCCGACCGCCCTGCGCTGGCCGTGGTGCTGGCCCGGCTGGTGGCCGCCGGCGTGAAGCTGGACGGCGCGTCCGATCACGGCGTCAGCGAGGCGCTCTACCTTCGCGACCCCGACGGCAATGGCGTGGAGCTCTACCGCGACCGGGCCGAGGCGGAATGGCCGCGCGATGCCGATGGCGGCCTGGCGATGTTCACCCGACGGCTCGACGTGGCGGCGCTGCTGGCCGAAGCCGGGTAGCTACCCCGTCACCATCGCGATCTTGCCGAAATGGGCATTGGCCTTCATGTGCGCCAGCGCGCCCGCCACATCGTCGAGGTGGAACACCCGGTCGATCGGCAGTGCCAACTTACCCGCCTCCATTGCTGCCCACAGATCCTGCTTCATCAGCCGCACGATCTCCCGCACCTCCTCGGTCGAGCGGGTGCGGAAGGTGACGCCGATGTAGTCGATGCGCCGCGCCGCATGCAGGTCGAAGTCGAACTCTCCGCGGGTGCCGCCCAAACGACCGACATTGACGATACGGCCCAGGATGCGTGTAGCCGCCAAGGTCTGGCTGACCAGGGGGCCGCTGATCTGGTCCACCACGGCATCCACGCCGCGGCCGCCGGTCGCCTCCAGCACCTGGCCCACCCAGCCCGGATCGTTGCTGTCCACCGCCAGCGTGGCGCCGAATTCAGCCAGCCTGGCGCGCTTCTGAGGGTTGGTCGAGCTGCCGACCACCACCGTGGCGCCCATGAACTTCGCGATCTGCAGCCCCACCAGCCCGACGCCCGAGCTGGCGCCCTGGATCATGATGGCGCTGCCGGGCGTGCACAGCCCGTGCGT
>JACMRO010000001.1 GCA_014376425.1 Rubritepida sp. | reverse complement strand
GCTGCAGGCCCAGGTGCTGGCGGCCGACGGCGAGCTGCAGCTGGCCCGCGAAGCGCTGTCGGACGCCACCGGCCTGCCGGCCGCGTCGCTGCAGCTGGCCGCGCCCGCCGACACGGCGGCGCCGGCCGCGCTGCCGCCGCTCCGACAATGGCTGGACCGGGCGGGCCGGGACAACCTGCTGCTGCGGCTGCAGGTCGCCAACGCCGACACCGCGCGCCAGGAAGTGGCACGGCGCAGCGCCAGGGCCGGCATGAGCCTGGACCTGGTGGCCGAAGCCGGGCGCGACCGGCTCATTGGCAGCGGCGACTTCGGCAGCGCCAGTAACCGGAGCAGCCAGCAGATGATCGGCCTGCAGCTCACCCTGCCGCTCTACACCGGCGGCATGCGCGACGCCCGCCAGCACGAAGCCGTGCGGCTGGAAGAAAAGGCGCGGGCCGAAGTCGATCGCGTCCGCCAGCAGGTCCGCCAGCAGACCCGCGCCGCGTGGCTGGGCCTGCAAAGCGGCCGGGCCCGGCTCGAGGCGCTCTCGGAATCCCTCACCGCGACACGAGCCCGCCTGGACGCGACGCAGCTCGGGCAGCAGGTGGGCGACCGCACCACGCTGGACCTGCTCAGTGCGCAGAACGACACCAGCAGCGCTGAACTGGCGCTGGTGCAGGCCCGCATCGACGTGCTGCTGAACCGGCTCCGGCTGGCCGCGGTGGCCGCGGACCTCGACGAAACGCGGCTGCAGGAAGTCAACGCCTCGCTGCAGCGCTGAGGCCGATCCGATGGATCAGCATTTCTGGCCCTGACCGGGCCGCATGACGGGGAACTCCATGAGCGAAACAGACGACAAGATCATCCAGGTCCGGCTCGACCAGTTGCAGGACTACCGCTTCGACATCCACTTCGGGGGCGACATCCCCGTCCTGATAGTGGATGAGCCGGCGCCACTGGGCACCGGCCTCGGGCCTTCGCCGACGCAACTGCTCGGGGCTGCCGTCGGCAACTGCCTGAGCGACTCGCTGCTGTTTGCACTGCGAAAATTCAAGCTCGCGGCAGAGCCGATCCGATGCCTGGTGAGTTCGCGTGTCGGCCGCAATCCGCAAGGTCGGGAGCGGGTGCTCGGCATTGATGCGGTGTTGACGCTCGGTGTGCCGGCGGACTCACTAGAGCATCTGGACCGTGTGTTGGGGCAGTTCGAGGCGTTCTGTACCGTGACCCAGAGCGTGGGAGCAGGCATTCCGATCACGGTAGCCGTTCTTGACAGCACCGGGCTACGGTTGAAGTAGCCGGTGGTGTCCTATGGCTGGGTCAGTGCTTGTGCTCGGCGCCAGCGCCAGCCGCGCCGCCCATGCCCCGCATGTCCATGCCGTGCATGCCATTCATGCCCATGCCCATGCCCATGCCGCCCATGCCAGCATGGGAGCTGCCGTGCGCCGGCAATGTGATGCCCTTTTCCTTCGCACGCTTCTCCATCTCGGCGCGGGTGCTGGCGGCAAGTGCCTGGCGCTCCTGCGGTGTCTTTGCGCTGCGCATCTTCTCGCGCAACGCTTCCCGTTCCTGCGGGGTCATCAGCTGTTCGCCGGCGGCCGGACCCGAAGCTTGGCCATACATGGATGCGGACATCTTTTCGTGCATGCCCGTCATGTGCCCCATGCCGCCCATCGGGCCCGGTTCGGCGAGGACGGCGGCCGTGGCGAGCGCAAGGCCCAGGGATGCAATGGCAATCAGTGCGGGTTTGCGGTAGTGTTTCATGGTCTGTGTACCTTCGAGGTGGATGGGAAGATGCATCAGGCCATGGCCTCTCGTGAGGCATGTGTCACGCGAGACGTGTTTTGTATCGCCATCTTGCAAACCCGGGGGCTGACAGGCGCCGTTGCAAATGTCGGCGCCCCGGTGTCCAAAGTCCGCAGACGATCGGTGCCATGACAGCCATCCAGGAACATTTGTTGGTCGTCGATGACGACGCGGAGATCCGGCAACTGCTGGGCGTGTACCTGCATGAGAATGGTTTTCGCGTCACCACCGCCGCCGACGGCAAGGGGCTGCGGGCCGCGCTGGCGGCGGGCCAGCCCGACCTCATCATCCTGGACGTGATGTTGCCTGGGGAAGATGGAATCAGCCTGTGCCGCGCCGTGCGCGCGCGCTCCGAAGTCCCGATCATCATGCTGACGGCGCGCGGCGATGAGACCGACAGGATCGTCGGGCTGGAAGTCGGGGCTGACGACTACCTGGCCAAGCCCTTCAATCCGCGGGAGTTGCTTGCCCGGGTCAAGAGCGTCCTTCGGCGGTCCAATTCCCTGCCCCCTAACCTGCGGCGCGAGGAAGCGCGCTGGTTCCGGTTCGCCGGCTGGAGCCTCGACGCCATGACGCGAAACCTCACCGCGCCCGATGGCGTGGTGGTGCCCCTGAGCGCGACGGAATTCAAGCTGCTGCGCACGCTGCTGGACCACCCGGGCCGGGTTCTGACGCGCGACCAGCTGATCGAACTGATGCTGTCGCGGGATGCACACCGGGCCCGAGGTGAAGAATGTGGCCAAGCGATACGCCGGCAACAACCTGGCCTGAGAGGACGCGGACATCGGCCTGCCGTCCAGGCTGACGAGCAGGCCGG
>JACMRO010000441.1 GCA_014376425.1 Rubritepida sp. | reverse complement strand
GAGGCGCCGGTCGCGATCTCGGGCACGCCGTCGCGCGCGGCGATGACCGGGCACATGTTGCACAGCGGGCGTTTGGCCGGGGCGATGGCGTTGCGCGCGCCGGGCCGCGGGTCGAACCACATGATGCCGTTGTTCATCAGCACGCCGGTGCCGGGCAGCACCACGCGGCTGCCCATGGAGCTGAGCAGCGTCGTGGTCATCGCCACCATCATGCCGTCGCGGTCGGCGACGGTGAGGTGAGTGGTGCAGCTTTCGGCCGCCACGGGCTCGGCGTCGCCCAAACCGGCCAGGCGGTCGGCATAGGCGGCGCGCATGGCGCGGGCCAGGGCGGCGTACCAGGCGGCGTCGGGCTGGGCGCCGTATTCGACGTGCGCCATCTGGCGCAACACCTCAATCAGAGTCGGTGCGGCGGTGAGGCCGTTCGCCAGCATCAGGGTGCGGCCGCGCCATTCCGCCTGCAGGGCTGGCAGGACGCGCGCATGGCAATTCGCCAGGTCGGCGGCGCTGACGAAGCCGTCCATGGCGCCGATGTCGGCCGCGATGGAGCGGGCCACGTCGCCCTCGTAGAAGTCGCGCAGGCCGGCGTGCTGCAGACGTTCAAGCGTGGCCGGCAGGTTGCCCAGGGTGAAGAAGCCGGGCGAGCCCTGGTAGGGTGCCACCGGCGGCAGGCCGTTGGGCAAGTAGATGCGGGCGCTTTCGGGGTAGTGGCGCAGGATGGCGGCGCTGTTGGCGACCTTGAGCGTGGTGAACCAGTCGGCGGGAAGGCCGCGTTTGGCGTAGGCGACGGCCGGCGCCAACACGTCGCGGATGGGCAGGCGGCCGTGCCGTTCGTGCAGCAGGGCGTAGCCGGCGACCGCCGAGGGGACGCAGAAGCTCTTCGGGCCGTGCACGTTCACGTCGCCCACCACCTCGGGCCAGGCGAAGAGGTCGGACGCGGTATTGCCGGTCATCGGGTAGGCGCGTGGGTCCAGGCCGGCGGGCGAGACCGGGCCGAAATCGAAGGTTTCGGCAGGGCCGCCGGGCTTCATCACCTGGGCGAAACCGATGCCGCCGAGGCCGCAATTCCAGGGCTCCATGGCGGCCAGGGTAAAGGCGGTGGCGACGGCTGCGTCGGCGGCGGTGCCGCCCATGCGCAGCATCTCGGCCCCGGCATACGCGCCGGCGGCGGCCTGGCTGGCGACGATGCCGCCCTGGCCGCGGGCGGCGGGCTTGCGGAGGTGCCAGTGTTGGGTGGTGTGGGGTGGCGGGGTAAAGGGCATAGCGCATGGTCATGCCTGGCGTGGTGGTGCGCAAGCGCCCGAGGCTGGCGGTGCGCAAGCGCCCGGGGCTGGTGGTGCGCAAGCGCCCGGCTGGTGGTGCGCCCGGGCCATCCCTTGCCGCCGCGCCAACGCCCCCTTCCACGTCGCGGAAATCACCGGTAATTCCCGGCGCAACAAACAAAACGGATGGTGGCGGGCATGGTCGAGATCAGTGGTTTGCAGGTGGCCGATGAACTGGCCGCCTTCATGGCCGACGAGGCGCTGCCCGGCACCGGCATCAGCCCCGACCACTTCTGGGCGCAGTATGCAGCCATCCTCACCGATCTGGGCCCGCGCAATGCCGCCCTGCTGGCGGTGCGCGACGCGCTGCAGGCCAAGATCGACGCATGGCACCGCGCCTTCCCCGCCCGCCCGGTGAACGCCGAAGCCTACACCCGCTTCCTGCGCGAAATCGGCTACCTCCTGCCCGAGGGCGAGGATTTCGCCGTCGACACCGCCTTCGTCGATGACGAGATCGCCCGCATCGCCGGGCCACAACTGGTGGTGCCCACCTCCAACGCCCGCTTCGCGCTGAATGCCGCCAACGCCCGATGGGGCAGCCTGTACGATGCGCTGTACGGGACCGATGCGATCCCGGGCGAGCGCCGGCCCGGCTATGACCAGGAGCGCGGCGCGAAGGTCATCGCCTTCGCCCGCCAGGTGCTGGACGATGTGGCGCCGCTGGCCCAGGGCAGCCATGCCGATGGCGCCGTCTACAACGTGGTGGGCGGCGCGCTGCGCCCGGCGCTGCGCCACCCTGAACAGTTCGTGGGCTACACCGGCACGCCGGAGGCACCCACCGCCGTGCTGCTGAAGCACAACGGCCTGCATCTGGAGATCGTGATCGACCGCAGCCACCCGATCGGCGCGACCGACGCGGCCGGCGTGGCCGACCTGGTGCTGGAGGCGGCGCTGACCACCATCCAGGACTGCGAGGACAGCGTCGCCGCCGTCGATGCCGCGGACAAGGTGGCGGTGTACCGCAACTGGCTCGGGCTGATGAACGGCACGCTGGAGGCGAGCTTCGAGAAGGCCGGCGCCACCATGACCCGCCGCCTGAACGCCGACCGGACCTACACCACGCCCCCCGGCGGCAGCCTGACCTTGCACGGCCGCTCGGTGGTGCTGATCCGCAACGTCGGCCACCATATGATGACCGACGCGGTGAAGCTGGACGGTGCGGAAACGCCCGAGGCCATCCTGGACGCGGTGTGCACCGGCGCCCTCGCGCTGCATG
>JACMRO010000440.1 GCA_014376425.1 Rubritepida sp. | reverse complement strand
GCGATGAAGGGGCTCTCGGCAAAGCCGCCCTCGGCCAGCATCAGTGGCTGATCGCCGGCCAGGATGGCGGCGTAGTGGGTGCCGTAATTGTCGGGCCAGACGGCTTCGACGACGCGGTGCAGGGCTTGCGGCTCGCGCAATATCGCATCCGGCAGTTCGACGAAGGGGAAGCGGCGGAGGATGTCCTCCACGCTCTGCCGGTTCTCCCGGAAGATGGTGGTGAGACGGCCGGATGGGCCTTCCTCCAGCACTGCGGTCATGATCGGTACTGCGGTGAAACGCAGCGCCGAGGCTTCGCCCAGCGGCGCCTCCTCCACCATGAGCACGCCGGTTCCGGTGACCACGAGGTCGAGGAAGGCCTGGTGCATCTCGATGGTGAAGTTGGAACGGTCAAAGGCGTGCTGCAGGATGCGGGCGGTGCCTTCGAGCGCGAAAGCCTGGGCCTGGCCTTCGGACGTATCGGAGATGTCATCCGCCGGCGCCAGGCCGAACCAGCGTGACCAGGGCGGCGTAAGTTCCGCGAGAAGCGAGGCGGCGAGCTGTTCCGCGGCATCGGCTGCAGTGCCGTCGAACAGCGTGGTCGCGGTGTCGGCGCGTGGCAGGACGTGGTCGTAGGCGTCGCGCCAGGCGGCTTCGTGCGGGCGGCGGCGGGACAGGGCGCGATCCTGCCGGGCGAGGATTTCTGCGGGGCTCATGTGTCTAATCCCCCAGCAGCGATTTGCGGGCGAACAGTGCCGGCGCGGGCGCCAGCACGCCGCGCTCGGAGGTGGCGATGGTGCCCTGGATGCCGCGCCGGACGCGGGCCTGGGTTTCGGTGCTGGCCTGAGTGCTGGCCTGCACCGCGCTGGGTACGGCTGGCACCGGTGGGGGTGCGGGCGGGTCGATGCGGACCGGCTTGGGCGCTTTGAACAGGCTGGCCATCAGGGCTTTGCTCCTCCGCGTCATGGACGAAAAAAAAGCCAGCGCCCGCGTGAGCGGGGCCGGCTTCGCTTCGGGCGCAACTCGCCCGTTGATGAGTGTGGTGTAGCGGCGGACCACGCGAGATGTCAAGCTTTTTTTCCTGTCAAACGAAGAAAGAGATAGGACTGCATGCAGAGAGGCAGGCGTGAGGGCGAAGGGAGCCTGAGCGCCCAGAAGGGCGCGGCAGACACCGACGCAGTGCATCGGCAGCAGGGCCGGCAGGCGGGTGGGGCCTGCGCTGCCGGCCGGGAACGGCCCCAGGGGGGTGAGGCCGGCGCGGCGATAGAAGGCGGGCAGATCGAAGCCCGCCGGCACATCGATCCGCGCCACCACCAGGCAGCGCGACAGCGGGTCGACCACCAGCCATCCTGCATCGTCGCGCAGCGCCGCGAAGCAGTGCCGGAAGCCCGGCCGCAGCCAACGCTGCCAGCCCAGATGGGCGGCACCGCCGAAGACGATCCAAACCTGCTGGGCCGAGCCGGCGCGATGATGCGAAGGGCGGATCATGGGCGCAGCCGGCTGACAGTGCCAAGTGGCCCGCCATCCACTATACCCTTGATTCGCAAAGGCCATTCCAGCCTGTTCATGGCCTCCCGCCACAACGTCGCGTCTGCCCTCTCGGTGGCGAAACCGGGGTTGGGGGACACCCCGCGTTCACCCCAACGGCGCAGCACGCGGCCGTGGTTGAGATCGATGCGGCGCTGGCGATACAACCGGTCGAGCGCCTTCACCACATCATCGGGTTCGCAGGGTCGGATCACGGTCCCCCGCCCCGCGACGATGCGGGCGCCATCCTGCCGTGCGATGAGCGCCGACATGGTCCAGAACCAGGCGGCCTCGGCGGTGGGGAAGGGCTCGGCCTTCTCGATGGAATGCAGCACTGGCGTGTGCTGTGGGCGGGGTGCGGTGGCCATGGGGGGTGCCTCGTTTTGGTGGGAACGAAGCAAGAACATAAACCCTAGGTTGTAAAAACGGCAACAGTTAATCGGCGTTATTTTCCTATTGCTTGCAGAATCAACACCTAGGATAATCACCCTCATGCGACATGACGACGTCTGGCGGGCCATCGATGCCATCGCCGCTGAAAACGGTCTCTCCGCCTCGGGGCTTGCCCGCCGATCCGGGCTTGATCCCACCGCGTTCAACCCCTCCAAACGCACCGGCCCCGATGGGCGAGCGCGCTGGCCGTCGACCGAAAGCGTGGCCAAGGTGCTGGCGGCGACCGGCACCGGGGTGGACAGCTTTGCGGCACTGGTGTCGGGCCAGGCGCCGAACATGTCGCGCCCGCGCGGCGGTACAGCCCGCCGCATTCCGCTGATCGGCCTGGCCCAGGCCGGGTCGGACGGATATTTCGATGATGCAGGCTTCCCCGTCGGCGGCAGCTGGGACGAGATCTCCGGCCCCGACA
This sequence comes from Rubritepida sp., assembly GCA_014376425.1. GTDB lineage: Bacteria > Pseudomonadota > Alphaproteobacteria > Acetobacterales > Acetobacteraceae > Rhodovarius. The sequence continues at coordinate 965 of JACMRO010000440.1, read as the reverse complement.
TAGCCGACCCGAACGCCTATGCCCTGGAGATCTCAGGAGATTCCATGGAGCCGGTGTATCGGGACGGCGACATGGTCATCGTCTCACCGGCCGCGCCTGTCCGCCGTGGCGACCGCGTCGTGGTCCGAACCCGGCTTGGCGAAGTGATGGCCAAGGAGCTGGTGCGGCAAAGCGCGAAGCGGATCGAATTGCTGAGCCTCAATCCGGCGCATGCCAATTACAACTTCGAGCTGGCGGAGATCGGCTGGATGCATCGCATCGTCTGGGCCAGCCAGTAGCTACACGCGTTCGAGATTGCGCTGGATGGCGCGGTCGATCGGCGCCGGCGCCACTTGCGTCTCGCCGCTGAAGGGCCGGTCGATAATGATGACCAGCGCCATGAGCATGCCCAGCGATCCGCCCATCGCCAGCTTCAGCAAAGCGGAGTTCAGGGAACCCGCCGTCATCGCGCAGAGCGGCAGCAGCAGCAGGCAACCACCCAGAATGGTGACCCAGAACATCCCGGGCAGGGCGAGGCGGCTGTTCATCAAACGCGCGTCCCGCACGTCGCTGAGGCTCTCGAGGTTTCGCACGAGCTCGGCATACTGTGCCTGCTGGCGCGGGCTCGTCACCTCGGCGCCGCGGATGCCGCGGCTCAGCGCGTTGTACAGCGCGTAGGCTTCCTGGCTGCGGCCGCCGACCGCCATGCGTGGCCATTCATCCAGCACGAGGCTCGACGCGTAGGCGATCAGCACCGGGCGGAGCGCCACCAGCTCCGGCGGGCCGGTGCGCAGCAGGCCGCGATCGAGCTGGTTGATCAGGGTGGCCTCGCGCTGTACCTGCTCCTCGACCTGGCGGTGCTGGCCCATCACCAGGTTGAGCGAGAAGGCGAGCACCAGCACCAGGAAGGTGGTCACCGTCTTGACCCCGTCCATCGCCGCGTCGTTGACGGGCTTTTCCACTGCCAGCATGCGTTTGCGCAGTGC
>JACMRO010000439.1 GCA_014376425.1 Rubritepida sp. | reverse complement strand
CGGGCGCGCGGGCACGCCATGCCACAGGCGCGCGGGCAGGTCGCGCTTCAGGCGCGTGGGCAGGCCACGCCGCAGGCGCGCGGCCTCGCTATGCCACCGGCATCCGGTCTGGCCATGCCAGGCGTCTCTGGCACCGCCCCGGCCAACCCGTGCGAAGGCCCCCCATCCGGTCCCTGGGGTGTGCCGGAAGTGCCCGGGGACACCATGCAACAGGACGGCCCGACCCCCCGGCCATCCCTCACGCTGGTCGAGGCACGCCACGCCTTCCCCGCCCAGCTGCGCCACACATTCCCCGCCCAGCTGCACCGCGACGCCCAGGCGCTGCGGCACCGCACGGCGCTGCCCCTCTTCCTCGCCGCATCCGCCACCCTGGGCGGGGACGACCGCAGGCACCTCAACCGCCTCGCAGCCGTCGCGCAGGCCGCCGGCGTCCGCCTGCTGGCCACCAACGACGTCCGCTACCACCACCCATCACGCCGCCGCCTGGCCGATATCCTCACCGCCATCCGCCTTCGCACCCGTGTCGACGCGCTGGGTTTCGCCGCCGAGCCCAATGGCGAACGCCACCTCAAATCCCCCGCCGAAATGGCGCGGCTGTTCCGCGACCACCCCGACGCCATCGCCGACACCCTTCGTGTCCTGGACGCCACAAGCGGCTTTTCGCTCGACCAGCTCCGCTACGAATATCCCGATGAGCTGATGGAGCCCGGCCGCACCGCGCAGCAGACGCTGGCCGCCCGCGTGGCCGAGGCGATGGACGCCCGCGGCAGCGATCCCGCCACCCGCGCCCAGGTGGCGTATGAGCTGACCCTGATCGAGAAGCTCAACTACGCGCCCTATTTCCTCACGGTGCATGAGATCGTGCGGTTCGCCCGTGACCGCGGCATCCTGTGCCAGGGGCGCGGCTCGGCGGCCAATTCGGCGATCTGCTACGTGCTGGGCGTCACCGCCGTGGACCCATCCAAGCACGACCTGCTGTTCGAACGCTTCATCTCCGAAAATCGCGGCGAGCCGCCTGACATCGACATCGATTTCGAGCATGAGCGGCGCGAAGAGGAGATCCAGCACCTGTACCAGCGTTACGGCCGCGAACGGGCGGCGATTTGCGCCACCGTCATCCGCTACCGCGCCCGCAGCGCGATCCGCGAGGTCGGCCGCGCCATGGGCCTGTCGGAGGACGTGACCGCCAAGCTGGCGAAGGCCAGCTGGGGCCCGGGCCGCGAACAGACGCTGGCCGAGCTGGCCGCCGCCGAGGGGCTGGACGCGGCCGACCCAAACCTGGCCATGACCCTGGAACTGGCCGAGGAGCTGCAGGATTTCCCGCGCCACAGCGCTACCCATGTCGGCGGCTTCGTCATCACCCGCGGCCCGTTGATCGAGCTGGCGGTGGTCACCAACGCCGCCATGGTCGACCGAACCACGCTGGAATGGGACAAGGACGATATCGAGGCGCTGGGCATCCTCAAGGTCGATGTGCTGGGGCTGGGCATGCTCTCCTGCCTGCGCCGGTCGCTGGATCTGTTGCGGCTGCACAACATCGCCGACCACAGCCTGCAAAGCCTGCCGCAGGACTGCCCCGCCACCTACGCCATGCTGCGCCGCGCCGATTCGCTGGGCGTCTTCCAGGTCGAATCCCGGGCGCAGATGAACATGCTGCCCCGGCTGCGGCCGGACAAGTTCTACGACCTGGTGATCGAGGTCGCGATCGTCCGCCCAGGCCCCATCCAGGGCGACATGGTCCACCCCTATCTGCGCCGCAAGCAGGGGATAGAGCCGGTGCACTACCCCTCGCCGGCGCCCGAGCACGGCCCGGCGGACGAGCTGGAACGGGTGCTGGGCAAGACGCTGGGGGTGCCGCTGTTCCAGGAGCAGGCGATGCGCCTGGCCATCGTCGCCGCCCGCTTCACCCCCGACGGGGCGGACCAGCTGCGCCGCTCCATGGCCACCTTCAAGATGACCGGGGGCGTGACGAAATATCGCGACAAGCTGGTGCAGGGCATGGTGCGGCGTGGCTATGAGGAGGAGTTCGCGACGCGCGTTTTCAGCCAGATCGAGGGGTTCGGCAGCTACGGTTTCCCCGAGAGCCACGCGGCCAGCTTCGCGCAACTTGTCTACGCCTCGTCCTGGATCAAGTGCCACCACCCCGGCCCGTTCGCGGCCGCGCTGCTGAACAGCCAGCCGATGGGGTTCTACGCCCCGGCGCAGATCGTGCGCGACGCGCGGGAACATGGGGTGGAGGTGCGGCCGGTCGATGTGAATGCGAGCGACTGGGACTGCACGCTGGAAGCTACGGGGGAGGGCCTGGCGCTGCGGCTGGGGCTGCGGATGATCTCGGGCATGCAGGAGGATGAGGCGGCGCGCATCGTCGCTGCCCGCGGCACGGAGGAAAACGCCGCCCACGGCGTGGGGGGTAGCGCCGCCCATGGCGCGGCGGGCAACCACTACACGTCGGTCGAAGACGTCGCGGCCCGCGCCGGTGTCGGCAAGCGCGCACTTGAGGGGCTGGCAGGGGCGGACGCCTTTGGCAGCCAGGGCGGCCAGGCCCGGCGGCAGGCGCTGTGGGCCGCCCGCGGCGCGGCGAACGGCCTGGCCGCGCTGCCTCTCTTCGCTATTCGGGCACAGCCCATGCTCGCCGACGCCAACCCAGCGCCAGCCACCATCCCCCAACCTCAGGATGTTCCCCGCGCTGCGGCCAGCGGCTTCCCCCGCGCTGCGGCCAGCGACTTCCCCCACGCTGCAACCAGCGACGCCAACACCCATCTCCTGCCCGAACCGGCCATCCACCTCCCCCCCGAAACCGAGGGCGAGGCCGCGGTGGCCGACTACACCGCGCTTGGCCTCAGCCTCGGCCGCCACCCGCTGGCCATGCTGCGGGACCGGTTGCGGGCGATGCGCTTCGACGACACACAGCGCCTGAACACCGCCCGCCCCGGCAGCTGGATCCGCCTGCCCGGCCTGGTGCTGATGCGGCAGCGCCCGGGCTCGGCCAAGGGCATCGTCTTCCTGACGGTCGAGGATGAGTTCGGCGTCGGCAATCTGGTGGTCTATACCGACGTGGCGGCGCGCGACCGCCAGGCGCTCGTCTCCGCCCGGCTGATGTTGGCCGAGGGCCGGGTCGAGCGCGAAACCCAGCATGCCGAAGTGCCGATCACCCACCTGCTGGTCCGCCGGCTGATCGATCGTTCCGACCTGCTGCGCGACTTGCTCGTGGACAACCCGGGCGCCCACCTGGCCGCCCACCTGGCCGCGCCGGGCGAATGGGCCGAGCGCAGCCTCAGCCGCGCCGATGAGGTCAAGCGCCAGGAGCCCGGCGCCCGCTATCCCGGCGCCCGGCGCCAGGCCATCCCAACAAGTCGCGACTTCCGTTGACGAGGCCGTTCCAAGCCGGAGATTTCCTGCCTATCGTGCGGCGGAACATTTGCGGAGGCCGCCATGCCCATCACCACCGCCAACCCCGCCGGCGTGCACGCCCCGGCCTCGCAATACGCCCACGCCGCGCTCGTCACGGGGCCGGGCCGGCGCCTCGTCATCTCCGGCCAGGTCGGCATGGCGCCCGATGGCCACGTGCCAAAAACCAGCGGCGAACAGATGAGCCAGGCGCTGGCCAACATCGCCACCATCCTGGCCGCGCACGGCATGGCAGCGACCAACCTGGTGAAGCTGACGGTCTACCTGCTCAACACAGGTTGCATCGCGCCGTGGCGAAAGCACCGCGACAGCTTTCTGCAGGGCCATCAGACGGCAAGTACGCTGCTGGTGGTCTCCGCCCTGGCCGACCCCCGTTTTCTCGTCGAGATCGAGGCCGAGGCGGCGGACTGATCAGACCAGGTCGAGCAGTATCGACTTGGTCGCCAGCGCGGCGGCGGCGGCGGCCATCACCGCGGGCCCCATGCTGATACGGCTGCGCACCATGGCAAACACGATCGTGGCGGCGACGAGGCCCCAGCCGAAGATGGAATTGTAGAGGAGGTCGCTTGGCAGGTCGGGCATGGGCGTTCCCTTCTTGGAAGTCATTACACTACTGCCATCGTTCCGCCACGTAAACTGGTTTTCGCGGTGCCGTCGGGTGCGAAGTTGCCGTCATCCAACCACGCTTCCAGCCGCGCCTGCGCCGCCGGCCATTCATCGGCCAGAATGCTGAACCAGGCGGTGCTGCGGGACCGCCCCTTCACCACCAGCAGGTCGCGCAACGTGCCTTCATAGGTGAAGCCCAGCCGGCCGGCGGCACGGACGCTGGGTGCATTCAGCGCGTTGCACTTCCATGTCAGCCGGCGATAGCCGAGATCCTCCATGGCGTGCCGCATCACCAGGAACATGGCCTCGGTGGCCGCACGGCTGCGCTGCATGCGCGGGCTGAACCAGATGTTGCCGATCTCGATCGCCGCATGCGCGGGCTGCATCTCCATCAAGGTCAGGAAGCCGTCCACCGCACCGCTGCGATGCGGCCGCACCGCCCAGGCCAGCGGGTCGTGCATCGCGGCCATGCTGGCCACGAATCCGCGCAAAGCCTGCTCATCGGCGAACGGCCCCTGAAACATGTAGGCCCAGGAGCTGCCGTCCCGGTCGCTCTGCACCGCACTCCACAATTCCGGCACATGACGGATGTGCAACGGCTCCAGATCGACGCTGCGGCCCTTATGGGGGATGCGCGCGGGCAGCGGGCGGGGCGTGGCATCCACAGCCCTGCCCACCGGCGGATTGGTGGCAGGATCGGGCTGGGGCGGATGGAGCATGCTCCATGCTGCCGGCGCCCCCTGGTGCATGCAACCCGCGGCTTGCGCCACCGGCCTCACCGCCGCATATCCGCCTTCATGAGCGAAGCAGCTACCGTAAAAATACCGACCGCCTTCTTCGGCGAAAAGGTCACCTGGGTTCATCACTGGAACGAAGGACTGTTCAGCTTCCGCTGCAGCCGCGACCCGACCCTGCGGTTCGTCGCCGGCCAGTTCGCCATGATCGGCCTGATGGTCGACGGCAAGCCGCTAACCCGGGCCTATTCCATGGTCTCGCCCCCCTGGGACGAGGAGCTGGAATTCCTGTCCATCAAGGTGCAGGACGGCCCGCTGACCTCCCGCCTGCAGCACATCGCGGTGGGCGATACGGTGTTGATCGGCCGCAAGCCGGTCGGCACCCTGGTCGTAGAAAACCTGCTGCCCGGCCGCAACCTTTGGATGCTGGCCACCGGCACCGGTCTCGCCCCCTTCATGAGCCTGATCCGCGACCCCGACACCTACGAGAAGTTCGACCGCGTCATCGTCGCCCACACCGTGCGCCAGGTGCGCGAGCTGGCCTATCGCGACTACATCGCGGCGGAGCTGCCGGCGCACGAACTGCTGGGCGAATACGCCAGCGAGAAGCTGGTCTACGCGCCGAGCGTGACGCGTGAGCCCTTCCCGCACCAGGGCCGCATCACCACGCGCCTGGAATCCGGCGCGACTTACGCGCAGACCGGCCTGCCACCGCTCGATCCGGCGCTGGACCGGGTGATGATGTGCGGCAGCGATGCCTTCAACACCGAAACCGAGGCGATGATGGAGCGGCTGGGTTTCGTCGAGGGCACCAACCACACCCCCGGCACCTATGTGCTGGAGAAGGCGTTCGTCACGAAGTAGGGCGTCACGAAGTAGGCCCGAAGCCGTCCACCAGCTCGCGGATCCGCACCGGGTCGGACTGTTCCATCACCCGCCGCGCGAAGCGGGCGCAATCATCGATGTCCAGTGCCCGGATCGCCTGCTTCACCCGCGGGATGGCGCTGGCATTCATCGAGAAGCTGCGGATACCCAGGCCCAGCAGCAGCGGCACCAGCTTGGGGTTGCCCGCCATCTCGCCGCAGACGCTGACCTGCATGCGCAACCGCAGCGCCGCCTCGGTGGCGAATTGCACCAGGCGCAGCACGGCGGGGTGCAGGGGGTCGTAGAGATACGCGACGTCGGCTTCCGCCCGGTCCACCGCCAGCGTGTACATCGCCAGGTCATTGGTGCCGATGGCGAAGAAATCGGCCTCGAGCGCGATGGCGTCGGCGGCCAGCGCGGCACCGGGGGTCTCGATCATCGCGCCCAATGGCGGCAACCTGTCAGGCAGCGCTTCGCCCCGCCGCCGCAGCCGCCTGGCCACCCGCTCGTAGATCTCGCGCGCCTGCTTCACCTCGGACGGCGTGGTGATCATCGGCAGCATCACTCGCACCGGCCCACGGGTGGATACCCGCAGGATGGCGGCGAACTGCTCCTCCAGCAGCTCGGGCCGCTTCAGCAGCAGGCGGATGCCGCGCAGCCCCAGCGCGGGGTTTGGCCCGCTGCCCATCGGCACGCCGGCGGACAGAGCCTCCATATCCTTCTCGCCGCCCCAATCCAGTACGCGAATGGTGACGCTGTCGCCCGCCATGGCTTCCACGATGCTGCGGTAGGCGTCGAACTGGGCGTTCTCATCCGGCAGGCTGGCCCGGTTCATGAACAGGAATTCCGACCGCAGCAGGCCAATGCCCTGCGCGCCGGCCTGGGCGATCAACGGCAGTTCGGCCGGGATTTCGAGGTTGGCCTGTAGCTCCACCACCTCGCCATCGGTGGTCTCGGCCGGCAGACGGCGCAGCTTGGACAGCTTGGTCCGCTCCCGCGCATAGCCGGCCAGGCCGTCACGCGCCGCGGCCAGCGCGGTGTCGCTCGGGTGCAGGATGACGCGGCCACGGGCGCCGTCCAGCACCGCCGAATCGCCGCGTGCCGCCGCCGCCGCCAGGCCGTGGCAGCCCAGCACGGCCGGGATGCCGAGCGCGCGCAGCATGATGGCGGTGTGGCCATCCGCCCCGCCTTCCTCGGTCGCCACGCCGGCGATCCGCGCCGGATCCAGCAACGCGGCATCCGCCGGGGTGATCTCATCCGCCACCAGGATGGCGCCGGCCGGCACATCCTTCAGTGACCGGAACGGCGTCGCCGTCAGCGTGCGGATCAGCCGCCGGCCGATCTCCCGCACCTCGGCCGCGCGCCGCATCAGCCCGGCGCGGTCGTCATCCTTCGCCGCCAGGATCAGCGCGGCGATCTCCTCCGCCTCGTCCAGCACCGCCGTCTCCGCCCCCAGCAAGGCGTCGCCGATCCGCTTGCGTGCGCCGCGCAACAGCCGCGAATTGCCCAGCATCAGGATGTAGGCGTCCAGCAGCGGCGCCAGCTCCTCCTGCGCCTCCTCGGGCAGGATGGTCAGCCGCGTCTTGAGCTTGGTGACTTGCTTGCGCGCCGTGGCGGCGGCAGCGGCGAGCTTCTCCCGCTCCGCCTCGACCGCATCCACCGCCACCACCCGGCGGGGCACCTCCGCCGCCGCTTCGGAGGTGTCGTAGATCGGCCCGATCGCGATGCCGGGCGATACCGCTATGCCGGTGAGGACCGTCTCGCCAGGTGGCCCGCGACGGGGCGGTTTCGGCTTGGCGGTCGTCATGCGGGCGGAAGCTGCCCGGGGAAGGGCGTGGCCCTTGCCGGGAGGTGGTCAGGAAAGGGCGAAACCCTCCCCTGGGGCGAAACGCCGTGTCGCCTAATCCTCATGAAATCCGGCCTCGACCAGGGCGGCCACCGCCTCGAGCGCTTCCTTGGCGTCCCACCCCTCGGCGGTGATCTCGATTTCGCTGCCCTGGCCGGCGCCCAGCATCATCAGCCCCATGATCGAGCAGGCGGGCACCGCCTGGCCATCCCGCAGCACGTGCAGGCAGGCGGCGAAGCGCTCGGCGACCGTCACCAGTTTGGCGGCGGCGCGGGCGTGCAAGCCGCGGCTGTTGCGGATGCCGACGCGGCGTCGCAGCACATGCGCGCCGGTGCCGGGTTCGGGGCAGCCGCAACCTTCGCCTTCGGTGCTGCCGGTCATGGCGGGTTGCTGATCCATGCGGCTGGGTCCTCAGGAGGGCTTGTGGGCGCTGCCCGGCGCGTCGTCGCCGGCCGTGATATATTTGCGGCCCGCCTGGGCGGCGTGGTCGACCGCCTCGGCCAGCGGCTCGCTGCCGCGTATCTTCGCCAGTTTCACCAGCATCGGCAAGTTGACACCCGCTATGACCTTGACCCGCCCGTTCGAGAGCGACAGCGCCAGATTGGACGGCGTGCCGCCCAGGATGTCGGTCAGCAGCACCACCCCGTCGCCCTGATCGACCGCGCCGATGCTCTCGCGGATGTCGGTCCGCCGGCCTTCCATGTCGTCTTCCGGGCCGATGCACACGGTGGCGACCGCGCGTTGCGGCCCCACCACATGCCCCATCGCCAGGCGCAGTTCTTCCGCCAGGCGGCCGTGGGTGACGAGGACCAGGCCGATCATCGGCGCGGGGGGACTTTAAGTGAGGGCTTCATGCGTCGGCCTGCGTCGGGTGGGGGGCGCGCAGCGGCGAAGCCGGCTGCGTATCGGGAGGCGCGGCATTAGCGCCACGCGGCCCGTCAGGCAATTCCCGGTGGTGCAGCTCCACCCGCCATCCATGCATGGTGGCGGCGCTGGCCAGGTGCGTCGCCAGTTTCTCGGCCACGAAGACGGAACGGTGCCGCCCGCCAGTGCAGCCAACGGCGATGGTCAGGTACTTCTTCCCCTCCGCCGCGTAGCGCGGCAGCAGCGGGTCGAGCAGCCCGGTCAGCCCTGCCCAGAAGGTCGCGAAGGCCGGGTCGCCGGCGACGTAGCCGGCCACACCCGGGTCGCGCCCGGTCATCGGCTGCAGGCCCGGGATATAGTGCGGATTGCGCAGGAACCGCATGTCGAACACCAGGTCAGCCTCGCGCGGCAGACCTTTCGGAAAGCCGAAGGACAGCACGGTGATCGACAGCCCGGCCGCGCCCGCCGGCCGGAAGCGCGACTCCATGGCGCGGCGCAAGGCCGGCAGCGGCACCTCGGTCGTGTCCACCACCAGGTCAGCAGCTTCGCGCAGCGGCGCCATCAGCTGGATCTCACGCGCGATGCCATCCTGCACCCGGGTGCCCAGCGGGCCGCCGGGCGCCAGCGGGTGGCGGCGCCGGGTTTCGGTGTAGCGGCGCAGCAGCACGGTATCGTCGGCGGTGGCGAAGACCAGGGTGGGCGACAGATCGGCCCGTTGCCGCAATCGTTGCAGAATGGCCAGCAGCGCCGGCGGATCGAAACCGCGTGATCGGGTGTCGACGCCCACCGCGATCGGCAGTTCGCCATCGCCCAGCAGCGCCTCGAGCACCGCCAGCGGCGGGTTGTCCACGGTCTCGAAGCCCAGATCCTCCAGGATGTTGAGGATCGAATTGCGGCCGGCGCCCGACAGCCCGGTGACGATGACGACGGGGCGGCTCATGCGGCCATGCCGGGCTGCCTGGTCATGGCGCGAATGCTCCGCAAACCTGCGTCAGCGTGCCCTGTGCCGCGCGCATCGCCCAGGCGGCCTTCTCGGGCGCCGCGACGTCGCCTGCGTCGAGGGGGAATTGCGGCAGCTCCAGCCCATGCGCCCGCCAACGGGCGGGTTCGGGCAGGCGTGGGATGGTCCCCGCCGGCCGCAGCCGCGCCACCAGCACCAGCCCGGCCGGGGCGTGCGGCAGCCGGTGGAAGATGCCCAGGCCGCGCACTTCCAGCCGGCCTGCCCCGTCCACGGGTGGGGTCGCCATCAGGCCCTGCCCGGACACGGCGATCTCCACCTGGTCATCGGCCACCAGCGTCCAGCCCCGCTCCAGAAGCCGCAACGCCAGGGCGGATTTGCCGGCGCCGGGGACACCCAGCAGCAGGAGCCCCGCGCCGTGATGAGCGACGCAGGTGGCGTGCAGACGCATGGGCCAAAGATCCGGCTGTATGTCATCCAGGTTAGTTTGTGGCCCAAACGGGGCGCGGGCGGAAGAGCGGGCGCGGACCGACCGCGGTGGGCCCCGGCCCCGGTGCGGGGGCGTCATCCAGCACGAACGCGCGAACCCGGCCTGCGCGGGGGCCCACCCCTGGCAGGCCGGGGCCGGCCCCGGGGCCGGGGCGGAAAGCGGGCGCTCAGCAAAATCGGGGCGCGAACCAGCCGACGCATGGCCCACACCTGGCCGCCCCGGACCTGCCCCGGAGCTGCCCCGGGCGCGTCAGGCGAATATAAAGTCGCTCGCCAGCAACCCGGTCACGCCATAGACGTCGAAGCGGCTGGCCCCGAACGTCACCGCCGTATCCGCCCCGAGGGTGGCGACGCCGAGCTGGGCAAAGCTGGTCGCGCCACTGCCGCGCATGTCGAAGCGGTCACCCTCGGCGCGGGAGAAGTCGAAGACCTGGTCGTAGCCCCAGCCTGGCTCGGTGAAGCCGAACACATCGGCGCCGCCGCCGCCCACCAGCTGGTCCTGGCCAGCCCCGCCGGTCAGCGTGTCCTGCCCGGCGCCGCCATAGATCACATCATCGCCCGTATCGCCCGAGAGGCTGTCGTTGCCGGCCTGGCCGTAGATCGTGTCGCGGCCGCCACCACCGCCGATGATGCTGCCCAGCGTGACGTTCGCCACCAGCGTGTCATCGGCCCCCGCGCCCAGCACCCGGGTGGCGCCGCCGAAGAGATAGATGGCTTCGAGGTTGGCCGGCGCCGTCCAGTTGTCGACGAACACGAAGGCGCTGTCGGTACCCTCGCCGGGATTTTCAATGATGATGTCGGACACGTCCTCGATGGTGTAGCCGTCGTCACCCGTGCCGCCGATGGCGATGTCGAGCCCCGTGCCGCCATAGAGCGCGTCAGCGCCCGTGCCGCCGATCACCACGTCGCGGCCATCGCCGCCGACCACCTGGTCGTTGCCCGGGCCGCCGTCGATCGTGTCGTCGCCCACGCCGCCGGCCACCGCGTCGTTGCCGCCGCCGGCCGCGATGCTGTCATCGCCCACGCCGCCATGCAGGGTCTGGCTGGACGCGTCGCCGTTGATCGGCGGCGCATCCAGTGCGGTGTCGCCGCGGACGTTGAGGTTCTGGATGCGGGTGTCCAGGCTCTGCGCCGTGTCGGCCGTGGCGTAGGCCTTCGCCGGGGTGCCGTACTTGTCGGCCAGCAGGATCTGGAACGCCCGCTGCTCGCCCAGGATGGTGGCGAGGGATTGGCCCACGCTCGCCGCCGTCACGGCCGAGGTCAGGTCCAGCGTCGGGTCGATCGCGGTGCTCAGGCTGCCGTCGAACAGGATGTAGCGAAAGTTGGTGGCGTTCGCCTTGATCGGGTAGCCGTCGCCGCCGTTCGCCGTGAAGCTCAGGCTGGTCATCGAGATGGCGGCCGGCGCGCCAGCGGCGACCACGCCATTCTCGACGATGCGGGCGATGACATTGCCGTCGATGTCGGTCATCGCCAGGCTGACGATGCGGTTGCCCGCCGCGCGGCTGGGGTCGAACGCCACTTTCAGGCCACCGATCTGGGCATAGCCGCCGGCATTGGCAGGCAGGCCCAGCCCGTGCTCCAGGATGGCCTTGAGGCCGGACGCCGTGGTGTCGAACACCACCAGCTTGTTGTCGAAGCGCAGCGCGTTCTCGATGTCCAGCGTCGAGATGGCACCGGCGGGCTTGCCGGCGGACGGGTTGGCCAGCGTCTGCGTCTTGGCGCCAGTGGCGGGGTCGATGTTGCCGATGGCGCTGCGGGTGCCGCCGCCATTCTTCAGGCTGCCCACGAAGGCGGTGCCCAGCGCGTTCTTGGCGACCGCCAGGTTGGCGTCGGCCGAGAGCGAGCCCAGGTTGATCTCCTGGTTGCGGCCGAAGATGCGGTCGCCTTCCAGATAGACGTTGGAATAGCCCCAGATGGCGCCGTCCTTGAGGTTGATCACCGCGCCGATCGCGTCGGTGATCTGCTGGACCTCGCCGCCCCGGGTGCCATCGGCGAAGATGAGCGCCTGTTCGGCCGCGCTCAGCGTGCCGTCGTTGTTGCCCAGCACCCGGTCGACGCCGATGTCGGTGGTGACGTAGGCGCCGCTGGTGGCGGCCTTGACGCTGGCTTCGATGATGTTGCCGGCAGCGTCGAAATCGATGACCAGGCGGCCGACATACTTGTAGTTGGCCTCGGTGTTGATCAGCGCCACGCGGCCGCCGCCCAGGCCGGTGTAGAATTCGGGGTAACCGCCGCCCACCACGTCGCCCGGGCCCACCAGGTCGGTCGCATCGGCGAACAGGGTGTGGCTGCCGCCACCGATGATGACGTCGACGCCCGACAGCTTGGTGACCAGCAGCCGCTCATTGGCGATGTTCTGCAGGTGGCTCATCAGGATGATCTTGTTGATCCCCTGCGCGATCATCTGGTTGACCTGCGGCTGCAGGATCGCCACCAGTTCGTCCATGTTGTCGCGGCCGCCATCGCCGCTCGGGTCCAGCACCGTCACGTTGCCCAGCGTGGTGATCGAGGCCTGCACCTGGGTGGTGACGGCGACGATGCCCAGCGTCTGGCCGCCCTTGGTGATGCTGGTCCAGGGCGCCATCTCGCGCCCCGTTGCCTCGGCGCGGATGCCGGCACCGGTGGCAAGTTCGGCCGCAGTGGTCAGGTAGGCGCCGGCGTCCTGCAGCGTGGTGGTGAACAGGCCCGACAGCGACCCTTCGCTGGCGAAGTTCAGGTTACTCGACAGGTAGGGGAACTGCGCGCCGATGCTGGTGATGCTGGCCAGCGTGGGCTGGCCGGGTGCGGCCGGCAGCGACGCAATGAAGTCGAACGAACCGGCGAAGGCGTTGGGCCCGAGGTCGAACTCATGGTTGCCGATGGTGCTGGCCTGGATGCCGATGGCGTTCAGGATGGCGATGTCGGCCACGTTGAAGCCCGTGGTCGCGTTGCGGATGCCGGTGAGGCTGCCCGCCGCCAGGCCGAAGAACTGCTCGTAGTAGCTGGCGATCTCATCGCGCACCGAGGCGTCGGTGCCGGCGGCGGTGAAGGGTCCGGGGATGAAGTTGTCACCGGAGGACAGGGTGATGCTGTTGGCGACCTGGTCTTCCAGCCGGTCGACGATGGCGGCGAAGTTCTTCGCCCGGGCCACCGCCTCGACGCCGCCTTCGAAATCCGATGCGTGCAGAATCTGCAGCGTGTAGTTGCCAGACATAAGGAACTCTCCGGTGGGTTCAGGACTTGCGGGAAGTGTCTGGCCGGCCGCTGCCTGCCCTTCCAGCCGGCAAGTGTTGCGGAATGGTTAAGTTCGCCGGGATGCCGTCACCGCCGTGAATTTCATTGATCTGCCGTGGGAACACGGTGGTTTGCGTCACTTTCCTATGTCGGGCGGCCAGGGCTTTCACAGCCGGCGGGTATTGTGCACACCGGCGGCATGACCAGCCGCGCCGAGATCACCGCAGCCCACGCCCGCATCGCCGGCGACATCCGCCACACCCCGCTTCTGCGGCTGGATAATGGGTGGTGCCTGAAGCTGGAGAGCCTGCAGCGCGGCGGCAGCTTCAAGGTGCGAGGCGCCTTCAACCGGCTGCGCCGCGCGGGCGACCTGTCGGCCGGCGTCGTCGCAGCCTCCGGCGGCAATCACGGCGTGGCGGTGGCGCTGGCCGCACGCGTGCTGGGTGCCAGGGCCGACATTTTCGTGCCCGAGGTCAGCAGCCCGGCCAAGCAGGCCCGCATCCTTGCCGAGGGCGCGCGGCTGGTGGTGGGCGGCGCCCGCTATGCCGACGCGCTGGCCGCCAGCCAGGCGCACGCCGCCCGCACCGGCGCCATTCAGGTGCACGCCTACGACCACCCCGACGTGCTGGCCGGACAGGGCACCGTCGCGCTCGAATGGCAGCAGGACGCGCCTGAATTGACCCATGTGCTGGTGGCCGTGGGCGGCGGCGGGCTGATCGGCGGGGTGGCGGCCTGGTACGCGGGTTCGGCCGCCATCATCACTGTTGAGCCCGCCAGCAGCCCGGCCCTGCAAGCGGCGCTGGCCGTCGCCCGCCCCGTCGATGGCGAGGTCGGCGGGGTGGCGGGCCACAGCCTGGGCGAGCGGCCAGTGGGGG
>JACMRO010000438.1 GCA_014376425.1 Rubritepida sp. | reverse complement strand
ATGCAGCTGCGCGGCGTGTCCGACCTGCAGGGCGTGCTGTTCGGCCTGCGCGCCGATGAGGTGGTGACCGAGGCGCGGCTGACGGTGGCCGGCGGTGGGTCCGCCGCGCTGATCCCGGCACTGGGCCAGATTTCCGTCTCGCTGGACGAACAATTCGTCGGCAACATCCCGATCGATTCGGAGCGCCAGGGCTTCGGGCCGCTGGAATTCCCGCTCGACCCGCTGTTCTTCGCCGAGGTGAACCGGCTGAACTTCCGCTTCGCCGGCCGCTACGCGGTGGAATGCAACGACCCGCTTTCGGGCCTGCTCTACGCCACGGTGTCCGACCTGTCCTCGGTGCAGATGCGGATCGAGCGGCTGCCGCCCCAGCGCGACCTGGCGCGCCTGCCCGAGCCGCTGTTCGACCGGCGCGTGCTGCAGGGCCCGCTCAACCTGCCCTTCCTGCTGCCCGAGGGGCTGGGGGTGGCCGGGCTGCGCGCGGCAGGCATCGCCGCCAGCTGGTTCGCGGTGCAGGCGGATTACCGCGGCGCCAGCTTCCCGGTCGAACGCGGCCTGCCGCTGCGGGGCGATGCGGTGGTCCTGGCCGCGGGCCCGGATGCGGTGGCGGGGCTGGCCCTGCCGCGCTTCGACGGGCCGACGCTGGCGCTGGTGGCGAACCCCAATGACAATTACGGCACGCTGCTGGTGATCGGCGGGCGGACCGAGGCGGAGGTCGCCATCGCCGCCGCCGCGCTCGCCGCCGGCCGCGGCACGCTCAGCGGCGAGCTCGCGCGGGTCGCGGCACCCACGCTGGCACCACGGCGGCCTTATGACGCGCCGCGTTGGATTCGCACCGACGGGCCGGTGGCCATCGGCACGCTGGTCGATCGCGATGCGCTGGTCGCCCAGGGCTTCTCCCCCGGCCCCATCCGCGTGCCGTTGCGCACCGCGCCCGATCTCTACACCTGGCGCGGCCGCGGCTTCCCGGTCGATCTGCGCTACCGCGCGCCGCCGGGGCCGGTGCTGAACGTGGCGACGTCGCGGCTCGATGCGTCGCTTTCGGGCAGCTACCTCCGCTCCTTCACCCTGGCTGAGGCGCCAGGCGTGACCGGCTGGCTGGCGGACTGGGTGAGCGGCCAATTGGGGCTGGAGCAGGAGACGCGGCGCGGCCGGGTCACCATCCCGCCCTATCTGCTGCTGGGGCGTGACGAATTGCAGTTGCGGTTCGACATGCGGCCGCTCAACCGGGGCGACTGCGCGGCGGTGCCGGGCGATGTGCGGGCCAGCCTGTCGGCCGACAGCACCGTCGATTTCAGCCGCGCGCATCGCTTCGCGCGGATGCCCAATCTGGGGTTCTTCGCCTCTGCGGGCTTTCCCTTCACGCGCATGGCGGATCTGTCGGGCACCGCCGTGGTGCTGCCCGACCGGCCTAACGCCATCGAGGCGCAGGCCTATCTCGACCTGGTGGGTCAGCTCGCCGCCATCACCGGCCTGCCGGCCACCGGCATCCAGGTCGTGGGTCCCGGCGCGCTGGCCAGCGTGGCGGCGCGGGACCTGCTGGTGCTGGGCACGCTCAGCCGCCAGCCGGCGCTGAACCAGTTGCTGCGCGAAACCCCGGTGCGGCAGGAGGGCGAGCGGTTGACCGTGGCCCTTCCCGACATGCTGCAGGAGGTGCGCGCGGCCCTGCTCGACGCGCCGGGACGGGCTGAACGCAGCCGCGCCAGCGCCACGCTGGGTGACGCGGCGGGCGAGGGGCTGGCCGCCTTCATCGCAGGTGAAAGCCCGCTGACGGCCGGCCGCAGCGTGGTGGCGCTGACCGGGGCCACGCCCGCCTCCATCGCCACCCTGGTGGCCGCCCTGCGCGATCCGGAGCTGCTGCCATCGATCCAGGGCGATGTGGCGCTGCTCAGCGGCGGGCGCCTCGCCGCCTTCCGCCCCAGCACACCTTACCCCGTGGGCGGGCTGCCCT
>JACMRO010000437.1 GCA_014376425.1 Rubritepida sp. | reverse complement strand
GGGGCCTTCGCACGCGTTGGCCGGGGCGGTGCCAGAGACGCCTGGCATGGCCAGACCGGATGCCCGTGGCATAGCGAGGCCGTGCGCCTGCGGCGTGGCCTGCCCACGCGCCTGAAGCGCGACCTGCCCGCGCGCCTGTGGCATGGCGTGCCCGCGCGCCTCCGGCGCGCCTGCTCCGTCATCCCCATCCCATCCCGCCGGCGGCAGTGCCGCCACCACCCAGCCTTCTGCCGCTTCGTAAAACGCCTCGCGCGCGAGGTTGCATTCGCCTTTCGGGGCGGCCATTCGCCCGCGTGAAAGCAGCGTCGTCAACCGGCCATAGCCCGCCCGGTCGGTCGGCCAGACGAGGTATTGGGCACCGTCCTCCAGCGTCAGCCGGCTGCCGACGGCGTAGCGCAGCCCGGCCTCCTTCGCCGCCACATGGCCGCGCACGGCGCCAGCCAGGCCCTGCTCGTCGCACAACCCGAAGCCGGCCAGGCCCAGTGCCTTCGCGCGCTGCGCCAGCTCGGCCGGGTGCGAGGCGCCGTCCAGGAAAGAGAAGTTGGAGCGCATGCCCAGCTCGGCATAGGCTGGCTGCGGGCTGTGGGCGCGCGTTGGCCGGGCAGGCGGCAGGGTCAGTATCACGGCAGCCGGCCATGCAGCAGCCAGCGCGTGGCCGCCTCCCGGTACAGCCACAGGCGGGTGCCGCCTTCCAGTTCGACGCGCCAGTAGTCGCGCGCCGCAGCGTCGATGGCGCCATCGCGGGGCCTGGCTTGCCGCCACCATTCCGGTTCCAGCCGCCAGGGCCCGAGTGCCTGGCGCACCCGCAGGCCCGGCCGGCCGAACAGGGCGGGCGGGCCGTCGGGCAGTGCGGCCACCACCTCCACCGGGCGGGGCCGGCGTAGCAGCAGCACGGGCTTTTCCGGGCTGGCCCAGCCCGGCGGCATGTCCGGCGGCGTGTCATGCGCGGGCGCTGTGGCCACGCTGTGCTCCGGCCAGTGGCTGGGCCGCGCCGCTACCCGGCGCACCCACAGCCGCTGCGCCAACCGGTCCAGCAGTTGCGCCAACTCACCGCCATGGCTGCCTTCCAGGCTGGACTGGACCTGCTCCACCGGCTCGGTGATGGCGGCCTCCAGCGCCATGCGCTCGAAGCCCAGCCGCGGTTCCAGGCTGCCCAGCGGCTCGGTGAACAGCCGCCGCAGATGCGTGACCGACCGGCTGGCGCGGCCCAGCCCCACCGCCACTTCCTGCACCGATCCATCGCCGCGCCAAGCCAGCAGCAGCAGCCGCCGCGCGCCCAGCCCGGCATCGGCCAGCCGGCCACATAGTTCTTCCAGCAGGTGGTCCAGCACCCGGTCGATGCCGCCGCGAGTGATCACCGGTTCCATCAGTTCGCGCGCGGCGAAGAGCTCGGGCGGCGGTACCACCGGGCTGATGCTGGCGGGCAGCGCTCCGGTCAGCGCATCCAGCCGGGCCAGCAAGGTGGGGCCGAAGCGGCGGCCGAGTGGCGCGCGCGGCTGCGCCAGCAGGTCGCCCAGCAGCCGCAGGCCCAGGCGGTTGAGCTCGCCCAGCGTCACCGCCGGCAGGCGCAGCGCGGGGCCGAGCGGCAGGCGGGCCAGCAGGTCCGGCTCGGCGGCGGGGGGCACGCTGCCCGCATTCACCCGCGCCAGCGCGCCGGCGGCGGCGGGGGTGGAGGCGAACGCGCCCTGCGCGGGGGCGCCCTGCCGCCCCCGCCGCCGCCGCGCATC